>JBEIQU010000173.1:0-4353 GCA_040376355.1 Prochloraceae cyanobacterium
CACTTCACCCGTGAGATGGACCGCCTCTGGCGGGGGGCGGAGCTGGGGATCAACGAGCGACTGGCACGCAAGTTGGCGGCGAACCGCAGGCGTTGTGGCAGTGGGGTGCGGAGGGAGGTCGCAGGCTTTGATCGAGGCCAAGCCAACCGGGCCCATCCCACACCATCCATCAACAGTCAGCCCTCCTCTGGGCACCAGCCCACCGCCAGCTCCCGTCGCGCCATCCACTGAGCGCACCGCTTGGTGAGGTGTTCGCCCTGAGGAATCAAGCCCCGGTGAATCGGACAGGTGAGCACGGTGACGTACTGACTGCCGACCTCGTAGCGAAAGTGCTGGCAGGCGATGCAGACGGCAGCAGTGCGGGCCGGTCGCAACACACCCCCACCCAGGTACTCCCACTCCTCAGCCACTCCGACCGGGCGAGCATCAGCCATCGCGACAAGCAAGTACATCTGTACTGCTCACGGTCGTGCGGGTGGTCAAGCGGTCCGCTGAGGCTCCGATTGCTGCCAGGGCAGGCGCCGAAGGCAGATGGCACCACTACCGTGGCTTTTAAAGATCGCAAGACCCATGAAGCGCCTGCTGCTGCTCGCTCTCACTGCTGCAACCGTGCTGACAAGCACGATGGCCAACGCCGAATGCTGCTGCGGTGGCATGAAGGATGGGAGTTCCAACGCAGCAGCACCACAGGAAGGCGCCAAGAAGTGATGCCTCACCCCGCGTGGATGCTGGTGCCTTGGGGGGTGTTTGCCGTGGGCGCTGCAATCAAGTTCTGGCGCCTGACCGCCCCATTCCGCAGGCAGCGAACGGGCATCCCCACCAGCACAGAACACTCGCGACAAACGCTGGAGCGGATCTGGGAGCGGGATCAGCAGGCGGTGTGATGGACCACCTGAACGCGGGATACCTCCAACTGGCTCTCTTCGCCGTAGTTTTTGGAGGTCTGCAGGTTTGGTGGATCGGCAGCACGCTTCGTAGGCGCGACCTGGCCCGGCCCCTAAGCGAGAGGGCGTTCCGCCAGAGCCTTGAACGGATCTGGGCAAAGCAGCCCTAAAGCACGGCAAGCCGCCAGCAGCCCGCTCAGGAGCCCAGGGAAGCCCCCAGGCCACTCGCAGCCACCGCCTCGCGGCTGGTCCAATGGGGGCATTGCCCAGGCAGCGACGAGGCCGAGGCGATCAACGTGCCCCACACGCGGCACAACCCCTTGGAATCCACGCAGCCGGAGTAATTGGCGCACTCTCCGCATTTGCGCGACCAGGCACCGAACACGACAACCTCTTCAGGATTTCTTCCACTTTGGATCCCGCGGGGCGGGGGCGCTCTGCGCCTCAATCACTCTTCACGGAGTCGTCCCGTGGGGGCCCGCCGACCGCGACTGCGGTGGGCATTCGGCAACGGACCCTGGCGTCCACGGGACAGCCTCCATAGGCTGCGGACAACGGAACTCTGTTCATGCGCCGCCTGCTGCCCCTCGCCGTTGCTGCTTTGTGCCTGCTGGGCGGCAGCACCAGCCACGCCTGCGAGAAGCACCTGAACGGCCATCAGAACGGTTCGGACACCAACCTGGAAGGCGGTAAGAAATAGGCCTGTCCCTGTGCTCGCAGCCCGGGTCCTGTTTGTGCTGATGGTCGGCCTGAAGCTCTGGCAGCTGCAGGCAAGGGTGCGGCATGTCCAGCTGCGCCAGCGTCTCGAACGCTGCTGGGCCCTTTGAGATGTCATGGCCGTTGGGCTCCGCCGCCAAGCAACACCCCCAGCCCCGCCAGCACCACCGCCACTCCCAAGAGATCTCGGCTGGTGGGCACCACCCCATCCACCAGCCACAACCACAGCAGCGCCATCGACACATACACCGCCCCATAGGCGGCGTAAACCCGGCCGCTAGCGGTTGGATGCAGGCTCAGCAGCCACACAAACAGCCCGAGGCAGAGGGCAGCGGGGATCAACACCAGGGAGCTGCGGCCCTGTCGCAGCCAGAGATAGGGCAGATAACAGCCCAGCAGCTCCATCAGGGCGGTGAGCACATACAGCAGCAGTGGTTTGAACACACCCAACCCGGTGATGTTGCAGGGCCTGATGGCCATCCGATGATGGGACCACGCTCCGCCCACCCCATGGTCGCCCTTTGTCGCCGCCGGCGTTCCTCCCCCCAGCTGATGGCCGCGGTGCTGGCCCTGGGGATCCAAGCCCTGCCACTCCGCGCCCAGGCCCAGCCGTCTGTGGCCTACCCCTCGCCGGAAACCCTGCGGGAGGTGCAGCTGGCGGCCTTGGCCTGCGCCCGTGAGAACACGAGCGACACCTGCAGCCAAGCCCGCAAATTGGCGGATCCCCTGATGGATCACCCCCGCCTGCCCGGCGGCTGCAAGGACACCCTCTGGGCGATCATCCAGACATCCACCCCCGCCAGCAGCAACACCCTGGCCCGCCGCGATGCGATCGGCGATCCCGCCGGCCGGCTGCTGCTGGTGTGCCGCAGTTCCGAAAAGCCGGTGACCGGCAAAACCGAGACTGCGAAGCCCCAGAAGGAGCCCTCCTTCTTTGAGCGGTTCTTCGGGCGCGGCGGCGGCGACAAGAACTGATCGCCAAACCGCTCAGCAGGACTAACTTGGTGCCCCCCAGGCCTGTCCCGATGACCAGCGGCGTGCTGCAGATCAGCCTTGACCAGCCCTTCAAGGATCAGAAACCGGGCACGTCAGGGCTGCGCAAGAGCAGCCGCCAGTTCGAGACCCCCCACTACCTGGAAAGCTTCATCGAGGCGATCCTGCGCACGGTGCCCGGCGTCGCCGGCGGCACCCTGGTGGTAGGCGGGGATGGCCGTTACGGCAACCGCCGCGCCATCGGCGTGATCGCCCGCATGGCAGCGGCCCACGGCGTTGCCCGCATCCTCACCACCACCGGCGGCATCCTCTCCACCCCGGCCGCCTCCAACCTGATCCGCCAGCACCAGGCCACCGCCGGCATCATCCTGTCCGCCAGCCACAACCCCGGCGGGCCCGACGGCGATTTCGGCGTGAAGGTGAACGGAGCCAATGGCGGCCCGGCCCCTGAATCGCTCACCGACGCGATCTACGCCTGCAGCCAACAGCTCGATGGCTACCGCATCTGGGGGGATGTGAGCCTCGCCCTCGACCAACCCGGCCAGCAGACCATCGGCGCGCTGCAGGTGCAGGTGATCGATGGGGTCGACGACTACATCGCCCTGATGCAGAAGTTGTTCGACTTCGATCAGATCAGCGATCTGCTGCGGGGCGACTACCCGATCGCCTTTGATGCGATGCATGCCGTCACCGGCCCCTACGCCAAGCGACTGCTGGAGGGGCTGCTCGGGGCGCCTGCTGGCAGCGTGCGCAACGGCATCCCCCTGGAGGATTTCGGCGGCGGCCATCCCGACCCCAACCTCACCTATGCCCATGAGCTGGCGGATCTGCTGCTCAAGGGCGATGGCTACCGCTTCGGCGCCGCCTGCGACGGTGACGGCGACCGCAACATGATTCTGGGTCACCGCTGCTTCGTGAACCCCAGCGACAGTCTGGCGGTGCTGACCGCCAACGCCAGCCTGGTGCCGGGCTATGCCGATGGTCTAGCGGGGGTAGCCCGCTCGATGCCCACCAGCGCCGCGGCCGATGTGGTGGCCCAGCAACTGGGGCTGCCCTGCTTTGAGACCCCCACCGGCTGGAAGTTCTTCGGCAACCTGCTCGATGCGGGCCGCATCACCCTCTGCGGCGAAGAGAGCTTCGGCACCGGCAGCAACCACATCCGCGAGAAGGATGGCCTCTGGGCGGTGCTGTTCTGGCTCAACATCCTGGCCCGTCGGCGCGAGCCGATGACCCAAATCATGGCGGAGCACTGGAGCCGTTTTGGCCGCCACTATTACTCCCGCCACGACTACGAGGCCATCGCCAGCGATGCGGCCCATGGTCTCTACGAGCGTGTGAAGGCGATGCAGCCGCAACTGGTGGGTCAGGCCTTCGCCGGCCGCAGCATCGCCACCGCCGACGATTTCGCCTACACCGATCCGGTGGATGGCTCGCTCACCAGCGGCCAGGGGCTGCGGCTGCTGCTGGACGACGGCAGCCGCGTGGTGCTGCGCCTCTCGGGCACCGGCACCCAGGGCGCCACCCTGCGGGTGTATCTGGAGAGCTACGTGCCCCCCAGCGGCAACCTGGCCCAGGATCCCCAGCTGGCCCTGGGCTCCCTGATCACCGCCATCGATGGGCTGGCGGAGATCAAGAGCCGCACCGGCATGGACCGGCCCACCGTGATCACCTAACTCCAGACCCACGGCGGAGTCGTTTTGCCAAGGCCGCGTCCAGCCAGCAGGATCGGTGCATGACACCCCTTCATCAGCGGGCGTGA
>JBEIQU010000010.1:0-17356 GCA_040376355.1 Prochloraceae cyanobacterium
CCAGCTGCAGCACCTCTCCGGGTTTGAGCCGTTTGGCCGGGCGGGCCAGGCAGAGCCAGTCGCTGCCAGCCACGGGCTCAAGCACCAGCAGCTCCACCTGGCCGCCGCTGACGCGGCGCCCCGGGCGGCGCGCCTTGAGCACACGGGTGTTGTTCACCACCAGCAGATCACCAGGGGCCAACTCCCCCTGGAGATCCCACACCGTCAGATGCCGGCAGCCCCCAGGGGCGGCAGGGTCCACCGCCAGCAGCCGGGCCCCATGGCGGGGCTCCACGGGCCGCTGGGCGATGAACGCCTCCGGCAACTCAAAGACGTAGCTGGAGAGCCTCTGATCGAGGCCCAACGGGTCGACCGTCAAACGGCCAGGCTTTCGGGGTTGGTCTCGATCAGCTGCGCCAGATCCTTCAGGAAAGCCGCGGCGTGGGCGCCGTAGATCACGCGGTGATCACAGGTGAGGTTCACCTGCATCTGGCTGGCTACCCGCATCGAGCCATCCTTGCCGGCCACCACCGTGGGCCGGGAGGCGGCCACCGCCAGGATGGCACCGGTGCCGGGGGGCAGGATCGCATCAAAGCGATCCACCCCGAACATCCCCAGGTTGGAAAGGGTGAAGGTGCCGGTGCTGTATTCCTCCGGCTGCAGCTGCTTGCTGCGGGCGCGGCTCACCAGGTCGGCCCAGTTGCGGGCCAGGGAATAAATGTCGGTCTTGTCGGCGTTGGCCAGCACGGGGGTGATCAGACCGCCGTCCTCCATGGCCACCGCCACGGCCACGTTGACCGCCGCCGGGAAGGTCATGGCGCTGCCATCGGCGCTGGTGGCGGCGTTCACCTGGGGGTGACGGGCCAGCACCACACCCACCGCCTTGGCCAGCAGGGCGGTCATGGTGACCCCCTTGCCCTTCACCTGTTTGTAGAAGACGTCGAGCTTGGTGGTGGTGATCGTGTAGCCCACCCGGAAGCAGGGCACCTGCAGGCTGGCGAGCATGTTGCGGTTGACCGCGTTCTGGAGCGTGTTGAAGCTCACGCTGTCGCCGGGGCGGCCGAAGGCATCACCGGCGGGGGCCGGAGCGGCGGCGGCACCGTTGCCGGCGGCGGCGGCAACAGCGGCCGGGCCGGAACCCTCCGCCACCCGCGGCACCGCCACGGTCAGCCCCAGGGCGCGTTCCACGTCCTCCGCCTGAATGCGGCCGTGGGGCCCGCTGCCGCGCAGGCTGTCGAGGGCCACGCCGTGCTGGCTGGCCAGTTTCTTGGCCCGCGGGCTGGCCACCACACGGCCGTTGCTCACCGGGGCCGGAGCCACAGGGGCCACCACCGGCGCGGGGGCTGCCACGGGTGCCGGGGCCGCCGCCGGCGCAGGGGCAGCGGGGGTGGCAGCGGGAGCCGGGGCCGCGGCCGCAGCTGGGGCAGCGGGGGCCTTGGCCTGAACCTCGGCGATCTCGGCCTCGGTTTCCACAATCAAGCCGATGGTTTCGCCCACGGGGGCGGTGCCGCCGGCCGGCATCAACACGGCTGCCAGGTAACCCTCGTTGAACGACTCCACGTCCATATCAGCTTTGTCGGACTCGACCACGAGCACCGACTCACCCCGTTCAACCTTGTCGCCGGGCTTCTTCAGCCACTCCACGATTTTCCCCTCCGTCATGGTGGAGGAGAGGGCGGGCATAAAGATTTCGTGGGTGGACAACGGAGGTCTGCCGCGCAATTGGGGCGGATTTTACGTGGCTCGCGGCCCTGGCCCTGGGGTCAGAGCACCCCGTCGATGGCCTCGATCACCCCATCACGCACCACCACCGCCACGGACAACTTCTCCACCAGGTTGTCGCCGACGCGCACGTCACAGAAGCTCTCCAGCTGACCCTGCTCCACGATCTGCTCCATCTCCAGATCGCGCACCTGCACCTGCTGCTCCAGCAGCTGGCGCTTCTGCTCCTCCAGCTCGGCGCGCTTAGCCCCCACCTGCTCCTGCACGGAGGCCACCTGGTCCTGCACCCGCGGATCGAGGGGATTGGCGCTTTGGCTGCGGATCGCGTCCACCAGCTGCTGCCCCTCCTGCTCCAACTGGGCCAGCTGGGCATCGCTGCCGGCGATGGCGTTGCTGATCTCGCGCTCGGCATCCTCCTTCCAACGGGGGGTCACCACGGCACGCACCGTGATCGAACGCTTGATCGAGAGGCTGCCGTCGGCCATGGAATGGGGTCGAAGGCCCACAGCCTCTCAGGCGGGCCGGCCGACGGCAACGCAGCGGCGGGGGCGGGTTCCCGGCCGGGCCCTGCTCACCAGCCCTCAGCGGCCGTAGATGGCGTCGATGGCGACCGCATCCCGCTCGGCAATGCGATCGCGTTTCTGTTTGAGCGTCTGGGTGAGCAGCCCGTTGTCGAGGGTGAACGGCTCCACCAACGCAACCCCCGAGAGGCGTTCATCCGGCCTGGCGCCGGGACGGGCCTGCAGGCGGCGATTGAGGCGTCCGGTGAGGGCCTTGAGCAGGGCGGCATCACCTAGCTGCAGCCCTTGCTCCTGGGCATAGGAGGCCAACGCTTCGGGCTTCGGCACCACCAGGGCCCCGAGGGCCTTGCGGTCTTGGCCCACCAGCATCACCTGCTCCACCAGGCTGCAGGCCACCAGGCACTCCTCCAGCGGTCCGGGTTCGATGTTCTCGCCGCTGCTGAGCACGATCGTGTCCTTGGCCCGGCCCGTGAGCACCAGGGTGCCGTCGGCCAGCAGCTGCCCCAGGTCGCCGGTGTCAAACCAGCCCTCGGCGTCGAGCACCTTGGCGGTGGCCTCCGGCTTGCCCAGGTACCCCCCCATCACCTGTGGGCCACGGGCCAGCACCCGGCCGCGCTGCCCCACCGCCAGCGGGGCACCGTTCTCCGCATCCACAATCCGGATCGCCGTGCCGGGCAGGGGCTGGCCGGAGCTGCCGCGGCGGTTGTTCCAGCGGCGGCGGCAGCTGAGCACAGGGCTGGTTTCGGTAAGGCCATAGCCCACCAGCAGCTCGATGCCGATGGCCTCGAAGAACCCATCCACATGCATCGCCAGGGCGCCCCCGCCGCTGATGGCGGTGCGCAGGCGGCCGCCGATCAACTGCTGGCGCACCTTGGGCCACAGCAGCGCCGAGGCCAGGCGATGCAGGGGCCAGGTCAGCAGGGCCGCCGCCGCCGCCGTCAGGCGCCGCGGCAGGGGTTCCGGGCCGAGGGTGCGGTCGGCGGCGGTGCGTTGGCTCGAGCAATGGAAGCGGCTCAGGGCCAGGGCGGAGCGCAGCAGCCGCTGGCGGCTGGCGGGCATGGCGGCCAGGGCATCCTCGAAGCCCCCCAGCAGCGCTTCCCACAGCCGCGGCACGCTGATCAGATAGTGGGGACGCACCCGCTGCAGGTCGGGACGCAGCTGTTTGAGGGTGGTGTAGGTCTGCGCGCAGCCGCAGGAGAGCAGGAAGTATTCGGCGCTGCGTTCATAGGCGTGCCAGATGGGCAGCACGCTCAGCACCCGGTCGCCGGGCCGTGGGGCCACCGCCACCCCCAGATGCCGCAGCTGATGCAGCAGGTTGGCGTGGCTGAGGGGCACCCCCTTGGGTGCGCCGGTGGTGCCGGAGGTGTACAGCACCGTCGCCAGCCGCTGCTCGCCGCCATCGGGCAGCGGCGGCACTGGGGCGGAAGCGCCGCGGGCCATCAGCTCCTCCCAGGTGAAACAGGGCACCTCGGGCACCTCAGAGCCGAGTCCCCCCTGCAGCAGCACCACACAGCGCAGCTGCCCCACCAGGGCACCGCTGAGATTGAGCTGCTTCAGCAGCTCCGCCGACTCCAGCACCAGGGCTACAGCACCGCTGTCGGCGGCGATGTAGCGCAATTCCTCAATCGGGGCTCCGCTACCCCGCACCGCATCGGCGGCCCCCAGACGCATCAGCCCCTGGTCCGCCAGCAGCCATCGGGCACTGTTTTCGGAAAACAGCGCCACCACCTCACCACTGCGGATGCCCAGGGCGGCGAAACCGGCGGCCGCCTGCTCAATCCGCTGGTGCAACTGGCGAAAACTCAGCTGCTCCGGGGGGGTGGCGTGGGGGGCATCCAGGGCCAACGCATCGCCGTGCTGACGGGCCAGCTCACCCCACAGCTGCTCCAAACCGCCGAGGGCTGTCCAGTCGTGCCGCTCGGCCAGGGCGCGCTGGTCGCGGCGGGATCCCCGCCAGTGAACCTCAGCCTTGGACAGGGAACGGGCCATGCGAAGCAGCCGGGGACACCTTGGATGGCTCCGGTCTTACCACCCCTGCAGGGCCTCTTGGGGCTCGGGGGGACGCAAGCGCAGGCCGAACCGCCGGCTGAACGCCTCCAGCAGCGGTGCCCGTAGGGCAGCACTGCTGAGCTCGGGCCGCCAATCCAGCAGACGACCAACCGGTCGATCGGTGATGCCGCAGGGCACCACATGGCTGAACCCCTCAAGGGGCAGGTCGACGTTGAGGGCCAGACCGTGCTGGCTGATCCAGCGGCGCCCCCCCACGCCAATGGCCGCCAACTTGCGGCCCTCCAGCCAGACGCCGGTGAGCCCCTCGATGCGCTCCCCCCGCAGCCCCAGCTCCGCCAGCAGATCGATCACCACCGCCTCCAGCTGGCGCAGGTAGCCATGCAGATCCGCACCGTGGCGCTGCAGGTTGAGCACCGGGTAGAGCACCAACTGCCCGGGGGCGTGGAAGGTCACCTCGCCGCCGCGGTCGATCCGGTACAACGGCGCCGGAGGGGTCTGGGGGTCAAACCCCAGAAAGCGTTCATCGGCGCCGCGGCCCAGGGTGTAGCAGGGCTCGTGCTCCAACAGCAGCAACCCATCCGGCCCCTCCGGAGCAGCCAGCAGCCGCCGCTGCAGCTGCTGCTGCCACTGCCAACCCAGCGGAAACGGCACCGGCCGCTCCGCTTGGAAACAGATTGCGTCGTGCATGGTGCAACTCACCCCCCGTTCCTAGCGTTTGGTGATCCCCACCGCCTTGGGAGCCACGGGATGAAGCTGTTGATCCACGGCCGCAATCTGGAGGTCACTCCGGCCATCCGCGATTACACGGAGGAGAAACTCACGCGCGCCATCGGCCATTTCGACGGCATCGTCAAAGAAGCGGATGTGCACCTATCGGTGGCCCGCAATCCGCGGGTGCCGCAACAGACCGCCGAGGTCACCGTGTTTGCCAACGGCACCGTGATCCGCGCCCAGGAACGCAGCGAAAACCTCTACGCCAGCATCGATCTGGTGGCCGGCAAACTCACCCGCCAGCTGCGCCGCTTCAAGGATCGCCACGGCGACCACCACCACAGCCCCGGTCACCACGCCAGCCATACCCCCAGCCTGGCGGAACTGGCCGGCGAGGAGGCCGTGCATGGCTCCCTGGTGGAGGGCAAAGAGGCCGCCCTCCCCAACAGGGGCGTGCGGCGCAAGTATTTCGCCATGCCGGCGATGGAGCTGGATCAGGCCCTGCAGCAGCTGGAACTGATCGACCACGACTTCTACCTGTTCCGCGACGCCAGCAGCGGCGAACTCCAGGTGGTGTATCGGCGCAACCATGGCGGCTACGGCGTGATTCAGACCAAGGGCTGACGGCTTGCCGGCCAAAGTGGCCCCAACCCTCAGCGCCCCGCGCGCCCGCACCGCTTGCGCGACCTGCCCGATCTCGCACCGCTGATCGACCACGCCCTGCTGGATCCCCACCAGGGCCAGGAGGCAGTGCTGCGCTGCTGTGATGAGGCACGCCATTTCGGCTTCGCTGGCGTGTGCCTGGCCTCCCGCTGGTTGCCGGTGGCCCGGGAGCGGCTGGGCCCCAGCGGCGGCCGCGGCCCTCGGCTGATCAGCGTGGTGGGCTTCCCCTTCGGTGCCATCCCCGCCGCGGTGAAACAGGCGGAGGCGGAGTGGGCCGCCGCCGCCGGCGCCGAGGAACTGGATGTGGTGCCCGACTTCGGCGCCCTGGCCGATGGCGACAGCGCCGGCTTCTGCAACGACCTGGCGCCGATCGTGGAGCTGGGGCTGCCGGTGAAGGTGATCCTGGAGGTGGGCCGGCTGGAGCCCGCCGCCCTGGAGCTGGCGGTGGAGGCCAGCATCGATATGGGAGCCGCCATGCTCAAAACCGGCAGCGGCTTCGGGGCCGCCGCCACGGTGCAGCAGGTGCAACAGCTGCGGGACCTAGCCCGCGGACGGGCAGCGGTGAAAGCCTCCGGCGGCATTACCTCCCTCAACCAGGCCTTCGATCTGGTGGAAGCCGGCGCCAGCCGCCTCGGCACCAGCCGCGGTGTGGCCCTGATGCAGGCGCTGCGCCAGGGCGACCAGGAGCATCTGTGAGCCCGGAGCAGCGGCTGGAGGGGCTGGTGTTGCGCAGCAGCCCCCTGGGGGAGAGCGACCGGCTGCTGACGCTGTTGTCCGCCGGGGAGGGGCTGACCCGACTGGCCGCCCCCGGGGCCCGCAAGCCCAAGAGCAGCCTGGCCGGGGCGGTGCCCCTGGCGGTGCTGAGCCTGCAGGTGGGGGGGCGCAGCGGCCTGCGGCGGGTGCGGCAGCTCCAGGTGCTGCGCAACTTCTCCGCCCTGGCGGAGCGACTGGAAACCCTGTCGGCCGCCCAGGGCCTGGCGGAACTGGCCCTGCAGCTGGTGCCCACCGACCAGGCGGTGGAGGGTGTGTTGGACGATCTGCTGCTGCAGCTGGGGCGCCTGGAGCTGGTGGTGAAGGAACGGCAGGGGGCGCTAGAGGCCCTGGCCATCGCCGTGCAGGGGGCCGTGCATCTGCTGGCCCTGGGGGGCTACGCCCTGCCCCTGGCCAGTTGCGCCCGCAGCGGCGAGCCCCTGGAGCCCCCGATCGGCAACTGGGAGTGGCGCTGCAGCCTGCTGCCCGCGGAGGGCTTCGTGATCGGCCCGGTGGTGGGCGCCCAGCTGGTGCTCAACGCCTCAGAACTGGCGCTGCTGCAACGGTTGTTGCGGCCGGCGCTGCCGCGACGGCGGGATGGCGAACTGATGGGCCCCGAGGCGGTCTGGCTGCGGCTGCTGCAGCTGCAGGAGCTCTGGAGCCGGGAACATCTGGGGCGCAGCGCCCGCTCCTGGCGGCTGCTGCGCCAGTGCTTTGGCGATGGGGCATCATCGTGAGCCGGACCCCGACACCGCCGTTGCAGCCCTTGCACGAGCCCCAACGACCCAGCGGAGTCACCAGCGGCATGCCCACCGGCCTGCAGGGGGTTCTGGCGCTGCCGGAATTCCGCAAGCTCTGGCTGGGGCAGGTGTTCAGCCAGCTGGCGGACAAGTTCTACATCGTGTTGATGGTGTTCCTGATCGCCCAGTACTGGGTGACGGCCACACCACCCGCCGGTGGGGCCCTGGCGGAAGCCGCGGGGGCCTTCCGGCTGAGCATCGACAGCCGGGCCCAGCTGATCACCCTGCTGGCCACGGGCATCTACGTGGCCAACACCATCCCGGCGATGGTGTTGGGGCTGCTGGCCGGCGTCTGGGCCGACCGCTGGCCCAAGCGCGAGGTGATGGTGGCCAGCAACGCCATCCGTGCCGGCCTGGCCCTGCTGGCGCCCCTCTGCCTGCTGGATGGCCCCCATTGGCTGGGCCTGAGCTGGGGCTATTGGGCCCTGCTGGTGATCACCTTCCTGGAATCGGTGCTCACCCAGTTCTTCGCTCCAGCTGAGCAGGCGGCGATCCCGATGCTGGTGCCCGGCCAGCAGCTGCTGGCGGCCAACTCCCTGTACCAGGCCACCAGCATGGGAGCCACGATCGTGGGCTTCGCCCTCGGCGATCCGATCCTGCGGTTGCTGCGCTACGGCCTCTCGGGCCTTGGCATCGCCAACGGGGAGTTCGCCCTGCTGCCCCTCTGCTACGGCCTGGCGGCCCTCTGCATCGCCTCGATTCGCCTGGAGGAATCTCCCCAACGGCAGGGCGACGCCAACCTCTGGCGCGAAATGGCCGATGGGCTGCAGGTGCTGCGCCAGCAACCCAGCGTGCGCAGTGCCCTGCTGCAGCTGGTGCTGCTCTACAGCCTGCTGGCGGCCCTCTACGTGCTGGCCATCAGCCTGGCCTCAGCCATCAGCAGCCTGGGCCCCACCCAGTTCGGCACGCTGCTGGCCATGAGTGGCCTGGGACTGGCCCTGGGCGCCCTGGCGGTGGCCCAGATGGGCCATCGCTTCAACCGCCGGCGGCTGGCCTCCGCGGGGCTGGGCACCATCGCCTGGAGCTTGGTGCTCCTGGGGCAACTCAGGGGGCAGCTGGTGGGCACCCTGGGGCTCTGCGCCGTGCTGGGGGTGGGGGCGGCCCTGCTGGCGATCCCCGCCCAGACGACCATTCAGGAGGACACGCCGGAGGCCATGCGCGGCAAGGTGTTCGGCCTGCAGAACAACCTGATCAACATTGCCCTCAGCCTGCCGCTGGTGCTGGCGGGCACCGTGGTGAGCCGCTACGGCCTACTGCCCGTGCTCTGGGGCCTGGCGGCCCTGGCCCTCACCGCCGCCCTGCTCGAGCGCCCCTGGAAACGCTGCTAGCGTTTCCTGTGGCTCGTGCTGCCATTGCGTGACCCACATCGCCTGGCTGGGCAAGAAATCGCCCTTCTGCGGCAACGTCACCTACGGCCTCACCACCACCGAAGCGCTGCGGCTACGCGGCCACGAAATCAGCTTCATTCACTTCGACACCCCTCCGGGCAGCCTCAGTGCCGATGCCGGAGCCAACGGTGGCGAGGTTGCCCTCGAAGTGGCCCTGCCCTACCTGGTGAAATCCCAGGTGTACACCATCCCCTCACCGGGGGCCCAGCGGGAGCTGCGGGAATCGCTGGAACGGCTGCGGCCGGATCTGGTGCACGCCAGCCTCACCCTCTCCCCGCTGGATTTCCGCCTGCCGGATCTCTGCCAGCAGCTGGGGCTACCGCTGGTGGCGACCTTCCATCCGCCGTTTGATGCCTCGGTGCGCAACCTCAGCGCCGGCACGCAGCAGCTCACCTATCAGCTCTATGCCCCGTCCCTGGCCCGCTACGACCGGGTGGTGGTGTTCTCGGATTTGCAGGCGGATGTGCTGATGCGCCTGGGGGTGCCGGCCCGGCGGCTGGCGGTGATCCCCAACGGGGTCGATCCAGAGCGCTGGTGTCCGGCACCCTCCCCATCCACCGCGGAGCACCTGGCGGACCTGCGCCAACGCTTCGCCGGGCAGCGGGTGTTTCTCTACATGGGGCGCATTGCCACCGAGAAAAACGTGGAGGCCCTGCTGCGGGCCTGGCGGCTGGTGCAACCCCAGGGCTGCACGCTGGTGGTGGTGGGGGATGGGCCGGTGCGTCAATCGCTGATGCAGGCCTACGGCGCCGAGATTGGGGTGCATTGGTGGGGTCACGAACCGGACCAGGCCCGGCGCGCCGCCCTGCTGCAGTTGGCGGAGGTGTTCCTGCTGCCGTCGCTGGTGGAGGGGCTCAGCCTGGCGCTGCTGGAGGCCATGGCCAGCGGCACCGCCTGTGTGGCCACCGATGCCGGCGCCGATGGCGAAGTGCTGGAGGGCGGCGCGGGCATCGTGATCAGCACCCAGGGGGTCACCACCCAGCTGCGCACCCTGCTGCCGGTGCTCCGCGACCAACCAGTGCTGACCGCGGAGCTGGGTCGCCGCGCCCGGCAACGGGCCCTGGAGCGCTACACCCTGAGCCGCAACATCGACCAGCTGGAGCTGCTCTACGCGGAGCTGGTGCCCCAGGGGAGCCTGGCGGCTTAGGGGCCAGCGTCGGAAGCCTTCAACCCCCAGCGGCGACGCACCGCCGCCAGGGGCTGGTTGGCCAGGGCGAAATAATCCACTTCCAGCAACGGGTCCACGGGGCAGACCGAACCGCGGCGGATCGCCTCCACCAGACGCTCGCGGGACTCGGGGTCCCCCAGGGTGTGGGGATAACTCCGCTGCAGCACCACGCTCTGCAAGAGGCCGGTTTCGTAGATGCTCACCGCCCCCAGGAAGCCCAGCATGGCCCCGGTGGAACGGCTTGCGGCGGCCATGAACGCCGTCACCTCCAGCTCCCCGATCGGCGTGGTGTCGTAGCCCGCCACCAGATGCACCCAGTCGTGGTGGGCGAGTGCTGCATTGGCCGCCCCCACCTCCCCCGGCAGGCGAAACCCGCGCTGTTGGTAGAAGTCCCAGAGGCCACGCCCGAGGCTGCCGGCGGCACAGTGCTCCAGAGCCGCCCAGCGCTGCTGCTCGGCGGGATCCGGCTCCAAGGTGAGCGCATAGGCCGGGGTGCCGTAGTGCTGCAGCAGGGCCTGAAAGCGAGGGTCCTGCTGGTCATCGCCCTCACCAATCCAATTGAGGCGATAAAAATCGGCCGTCGCCCGGGCCTGGGCCCCACGGGTGAGATCGCGGACGAGGTGGAGCGCACGATCGTCCACGCCCAGGGCCACCGACCAGCGCTCCACCGAGGCCTGCAGCAGCTCCGGAATCGGCCGGCACACCATCTCCAGCAGCACCATCAGCTCGATCAACTCCCGCCGCTGCTCGGGATCGGGCAGGGCGGCGGCCACGGCCTCCGGCGCCACGGGCTGCACTCGTTGGAGATCCACGGGCACCTCCAGCAGCCGCTCCACCAGCAACTGCAGCAGCAGCGGCTGCAGCGGCGAGGCCCAGCGTCCCTCCAGCCGGCAGGCCGCTACGACGGCCGCCACCAACAGCGGAATCCGCTCCGCTTTGGTGTGAATCAGGAACACGCCGCCGCCAGCTCCGCGCAGCAGGCCGCGAACGCCGCCGCCGGATCGGGGGCCGCCGTGATCGGCCGGCCGATCACCAGCTGACTGGCGCCGGCGGCCACCGCCTGGGCTGGGGTCATCACCCGCTGCTGATCCCCTAGGGGGGCGCCGGCGGGGCGAATGCCCGGCGTCACCAGGTGGAAGGGCGCGGGGTGATCAGCCCGCAGTTGCGCCACCTCGAGGGGCGAGCAAACACAGCCTCCAATTCCCGCCCGGGCGGCCAACTGCGCCAGCCGCGGCACATAACGCTCCAGGGGCTCAGCAATCGCCAGCTCGTCGGCAAAGCGCCGCTGCTCCCAGCTGGTGAGCACCGTCACCGCCAGCAGCGTGGGCACCGGCAGACCGGCGGCGGCAGCCCCCGCCCCGGCAGCGGCCTGGGCGGCCGCAAGGGCCTCCGCACCGGCGCAGGCATGCACGGTGATCAGCTCAGCACCGAGCCCCGCGGCGCTGCGGCAGGCGCCGGCCATGGTGGCGGGAATGTCGTGGAACTTGAGATCGAGAAACACCCGCTTGCCCTGGTCCCGCAGCCGCTGCACCACCGGCGGCCCCGCCGCCACAAACAGCTCCAGACCCACCTTCACCCAGCGCAGTTGCGGCACCGCCGCGGCCAGCGCCAGGGCCCGTTCGGCGTCCATGCCATCGAGGGCCACAATCAACCGATCGGCCGGATCGCTGGGGGCGCTGTGGAGGGGGGACATCGCCATCAGCCCGCCACCAGCCGCCGAAACGTCTTTTTGCCCAACTGCAGCACCTTGCCCTCCAGGGCGGCGGCATCGGCGAATTCCTGGTTGGGGTCCGCCAGCCTTTCGCCATCGAGCTTCACCCCCCCGCCTTGGATCTGGCGCCGGGCTTCACTGCTGCTGGCGCAGATGCCCACGGCACTGAGCAGATAGAAGGCCTTGGCGGGGAAATGCACGGCCGCCAGCGACGCTTCCGGCACCTCAGCCTCCGCGGCGCCACGGCCGCCGGCGCCCCCCACCAGGGTGGCGGCATCCACCTGGGCCTGGAGAGACGCCTCGGCGCCATGGCGCTGGCGGGTGACCTCCAGGGCCATGGCCTTCTGGCGCTCGCGGGGATTGGCCGGCAACTGCGCCAGATCCAAATCAGTGAGCAGGGTGAGGTACTCCTCCACCACCGCATCGGGCACCTTTTCGAGCTTGGAATACATCGACAGCGGGTCTTCACTGAGGCCCACCGTGTTGCCGAGGCTTTTGCTCATCTTCTGCACGCCGTCCAGGCCTGGCAGGATCGGCAGCAACATGCCGAACTGGGGCCGCAGGCCGTGCTGGCGCTGCAGGTCGCGCCCCATGGCCACGTTGAACTTCTGGTCGGTGCCCCCCAGCTCCAGGTCCGCCGCGATCGCCACCGAGTCGTAGCCCTGCAGCAGCGGATAGAGGAACTCGTGCAGGGAGATCGGGGTGCCGGAGCCGTAGCGGTTGGCGAAGTCCTCCTTGGCCAGCATCTGGCCCACGGTGGCGACCCCCAGCAGCTCGACCACCTGGGGCAGATCCAGGCCCGCCAGCCACTCGCTATTACGGCGCACCTCCAGGCGGCCGGGGGTCTCGAAATCCAACAGAGCCCGGGTGGGATCCTGCCCCTGCCCCAGCTGCTGCAGGTAGGTGCGGGCATTGGCCTCCACCGCCTCGGCGCTGAGCTGCACGCGGGTGGCGCTCTTGCCGGTGGGGTCGCCGATGCGGGCGGTGAAGTCGCCGATGATCAGCACCGCGGTGTGGCCCGCATCCTGGAAGGCCCGCAGCTTGCGGAACAGGATCGAGTGCCCCAGGTGGATGTCGCTGCCCGTGGGGTCGATGCCGAGCTTCACCCGCAGGGGGCGCCCCTCCGCCGCGGCCTGGGCCAGCCGAGCCGCCAGCTGCTGTTCCGGGTCCGCCGCCGCCACAGCCCCCTGGCCGGCGGGGAACAGGTCAGCCACCCCCCGTGCCAGCGCCTGCGGCAGTCCCCACCCGTCGTTGGCCATCAGCTCCGGATCGCCCCAACGGCGCGGTTGTTCTGGGGTCGGATCGTAGGCAGCGGTGGCCTCAGGTCTGCTGCTCCAATTCCCCTTTCATGCGATCGAGGGTGCGCTGCATCTGCTCGAACATCTGCTCGGGGGTCATGCCGAACTGCCCCAGCTGGGTGCGCAGCTGCTCCACGGTGAGCTTGGCCTGAAAGTCATCGGAGAGCTCAAAGCGCTTCATGAACACGCGGTAGCGGTCCATCAGCTCCTCCATGCGCTCAATGAACAGCTTTTTGCCCTCACGGTCGAACTTGCCGTACTCCCCCCCCAGCTGCATCAGTTGCTGGTAATCGCCAAACAGACGCTTGGCCTCCTCCTGCACGATCTCGGAGTCGAAGAAGGCCATCGAGGGAGCCGGGCTTCACGGTTGCGGGAATTGTGCTGAAGCCAACCGCCCTTGACGAGTGCGGATCCACGTATGGCCAAGGGCCGAACTGGAGCACACAGTGAAGGGGGCGCAATCCCCCCTTTGGCGTGGATTTTTCGCCCCGCATCGCCTCGGCCCAACGCAACACGGCCCAATGCATCGCCCTGGTGCACGACCTGCGCCTGCTGCTGTGCATGGGCAGCCGGCTCAGCCTGAGCATGGCGGTGAGCACCTGCCCGGAGGTGGAGCAGCTGCAGGCCGTGACCACCGAGCGGGAGGCCCTGGCCCTCCTGGAGCAGGGGCAGGTGGATGTACTGCATTGCACCGACGTGCTCGAGCAGGGCAGCGGTGACCGGCTGGTGCAGCAGGCCAAACGGCGCTGGCCGGCCCTGCGCACCCTGCTGATCATCACCAGGCCCCACCGCATCGGAGCGATTCGCCGCGCCAGCCGGGCCGGCTGTGATGGCCTCTGCCTGGAGCGCAACCTCGGGCTGGGCACGGTGCTGACGGCCCTGCGCACCGTGCAAGGGGGCGGCGTCTACATCGACCGCACCCTCTGGGAGAGCTATCTGAACAACTATCCCGGCGGCCAGCCAAGACCCCTGGCGGCCCTGAGCGAACGGGAGTGCGAGGTGCTGCAGCTGGCGGCCCGGGGCACCCCCAATCCCGAAATCGCGGCGCAGCTGTTCCTCAGCCCAGAAACGGTCAAAACCCACATGGGCCAGATCCTGCGCAAGCTGCAGGCGCGCGATCGCGCCCATGCGGCCGTGATCGGCATCAGCCTGGGCTTGGTGGACCTGCCGGAACCTGGTTAAGGTCGGGCGGTTCTGCCGCGTGCCTTCGCCGCCATGGCCCGGGGCCACTGGTTGGATCCTTTCGCCCGCCGGCTGCTGGAGGCGGCGGGGCAGCTGCCGCCGCGCCCTGCCGTGCCGGCCACCCCTGCGGTGGCAGCGCTAAGCCCTGAGGCCCCGGGGGGCTCTGACCCCGAGATCGAGCGGGATCTGCTGGAACTGCGGCTGCGTCAGCAACCCCAGCACCGGCTGCGCAGCGCCGATGAGGCCCAGCACGCCGCCGCCCTGGGCTGGCGGCTGGATGTGAACCGGGCCAGCACCGACGACTGGCTGCGCCTACCCGGCATCCAACCCGGCCAGGTGGATCTGCTGCTGCGGCTGCAGCAAGGGGGCGTGCAGCTGAGCGGCCTGGACGACCTGCAACGGCTGCTGGAGCTGCCCACCGCGCAGCTGGCCCAATGGGAACCGCTGCTGCTATTCCGCTGGTACGGCGATGGCCTGCCGGCGTCACCAGCCCCCAGCCGCCTCGACCTCAACCGCAGCAGTGCGGCCCAACTGGAGCAGCAGTTACCCCAGCTCAATGCCGAGCGCCGGGCCCGCTTGCTGCGGGAGCGGCAGCGGCAACCCTTTCAGGACCTGGCGGACCTGCAGCAGCGCCTGCAGCTGCCGCCAGCCCTGGTGGAGGAGCTCATCGGGCGCGTGCGCTTCAGCCAGGGGCAGGCGGGCCCCCAGCTGCCGCGCTCCGCCTGAGCCAATGGCGGCACCACCCACACCCCGCCAGGGGGATCTGTTCAGCGGCAACGTGGACCACGCGGGGATGCCTGTGGCACCGCTGCTGCCGCTGGATGCGACCCAACTCCAGCAGTGGCAGCAACGGCTGCTGGACTATCAACACCCCTGCTTTGAGGCGGTGGCCCGCGGAGCCAACCTGGCCGCCGGACAGATCGACCTGTTCAGTGCCTCCGTAAGTGGGCCCGCCGAGACCGTGCAGCGGCTCAATCCCCTGGCCCTAGCGGCCCAGCATCTGCAATTCTGGCGCTGGCCAGAACCCCAGAGCGATGGCGCCGCGCTCTATTTCGTGCTCGATCGGCCACCACACATGGACGGGCACCTGCTGCTCTATGTGGGCGAAACGATGCAGGCGGATCGCCGCTGGAAGGGGGAGCACGATTGCAAGACCTACCTGGCGGCCTACGGCGAAGCCCTGCAGCAGGTGGGGCTGGGCAGCCAGCTGAGCATTCGCTTCTGGAACGATGCCCCAGCCGCCACGCGGCCGCGGCGGGCCCTCGAGCAGGCCCTGATCCGCCACTGGCTGCCGCCGTTCAACAAAGAAACCCGCGGCCGCTGGGCCACACCCTTCACCGCCGGGTTCGACTGAGCCGCCTACCATCGCGCCCAGCCAATGGTCCCGATGGCAATGGAGATCCGCTGCAGCAGCACGACGGCCCGCGACTGGAGCGGCGATGCCCTCGTGGTGGGGGTGTTCAGCGGTGACGCCGGTCAGGGGATGCGCGATCTGCTGGCGGAACGGTTCGGCAACGCGCTGGCGCAGCGGCTTGAACAACGGCGCTTCCAGGCCAAACCGGGGGAGAGCGCCAGCCTCGAGCTGCTCAACCATTCCCCCTCCAGCCTGATCGTGGTGGGCCTGGGGGCACCGGCGGACTTCGGCGCCGAGCAGCTACGCAGTGCCGCCGCGACCGCCTGCCGGCTGGCCGCCTCCGCGGGGGCCCAGCAGCTGGGGCTGGCGCTGCCGGTGGAGGGACTGGAACCCGCCGCCGCCGCCGGCGCCATGGCGGAGGCCCTGCGGCTGGGTCTGTTTGCCGATCAACGCTTCAAGAGTGATCCGGAATCACGGCCGCAACCCCAGGCGGTGGAGCTGCTGGGGCTGCCGGCGGCCGCCCTGGCCGACTGCCAAGGGGCGGTGGCCAACAGTGCAGCCCTCTGCAGCGGCGTGGAACTGGCCCGCCAGTTGGTGGCGGCTCCCCCCAATGTGGTGACCCCCGCCGCCCTGGCGGACACCGCCGCCGAGCTGGCCCGCAGCTTCCAGCTCGAGCTCAAGGTGCTGGAGCGCAGCGACTGCGAAGCCCTGGGGATGGGCTCCTACCTGGCGGTGAGCCAGGGCTCCGATCTGCCCCCCAAATTCATCCACCTCACCTACCGCCCCAACGGCCCGGCCACGCGACGCCTGGTGCTGGTGGGCAAGGGCCTCAGCTTCGATTCCGGCGGCTACAACCTCAAAACCGCCGGCTCCCAGATCGAAATGATGAAGTACGACATGGGGGGCAGCGCGGCGGTGCTGGGGGCCATGCGGGCCATCGCCGAGCTCAAGCCGGAAGGCGTTGAGGTGCACATGCTGGTGGCTGCCTGCGAAAACATGATCAGCGGCGGTGCCATCCACCCAGGAGCGATCGTCACCGCCTCCAACGGCAAAACCATCGAGATCAACAACACCGATGCCGAGGGACGCCTGACCCTGGCCGATGCCCTGGTGTACGCCTGCAAGCTGGAACCCGATGCGGTGGTGGATCTGGCCACCCTCACCGGCGCCTGCGTGATCGCCCTGGGCGAGGAGATCGCCGGGCTGTGGTCCCCCAGCGATGGGCTGGCCCAGGCGCTGCTGCAGGCCGGCGAACAGGCGGGTGAACACCTCTGGCGCATGCCGCTGCGCGCCTCCTACCGGGAGGGGCTCAAGAGTGGTCTGGCGGACATGAAGAACACCGGTCCCCGCCCCGGCGGCTCGATCACAGCCGCCCTGTTCCTGCAGGACTTCGTGGACCCCACGGTGAACTGGGCCCACCTGGACATCGCCGGCACCGTCTGGAGCGACAAGGGGCGCGGCCTGGATCCCGCCGGCGCCACGGGCTTTGGCGTGCGCACCCTGGTGAACTGGGTGCGCTCTGGCGGACCGGCCTAGGCTTCCCCCAAGACCGCCCCACCGGAGCCGATGGCCGTTCGCAAGATCCGCTGGTTCGTCAAAGCCCAGGTCGGGGTGCTGCTGCTGCCGGCCGGACTGTGCCTGTTCGGGGAAGCGGTGCAGCGGCGCACCCTGCAGAGCCTGGGGCAAGCCCACGGCCCTTGGTTTTGGTATGGAACCCTGAGCCTGATCGCCATCGTGGCCGGCGTGGGCTTGATGGTGGAGAGTGGCCTGCTGCGGGGCTACCCCGGCCTGCGGGACTCCTGATCTAAGCGGCGGCCTTCACCCGCGAACGCACACGAACCGGATGGGTGGTTGGGGCGGCCCCCAGCAGCTGCTCAGGCGCTTCCAGGGCGTGGATCTGCCAGCGGGCCCGCTCGCCGAAATGCTCCAACAGGCGATCAAGGTCGTCCGAAGCCTGCTTGGGGCTCTCGTAGGGGCCGACATGCCGGGTGACCAGACCATCCCGAATCGTCAGCAGATACATACACACACCTGCAGTCGAGTCCGATTCAACGTAGTTGCCTCTCCAGGGGGAAAAAAGGTCGGAAAGCCGCTCCAAG
>JBEIQU010000053.1:0-8680 GCA_040376355.1 Prochloraceae cyanobacterium
AGCCCCTGATGACCACCGTGGGATCCCAGGACACCACCGGGCCGATGACCCGCGATGAGATGAAGGAGCTCGCCTGCCTGGGCTTCTCCGCCGACCTGGTGATGCAGAGCTTCTGCCACACCGCGGCCTACCCCAAGCCGGTGGACCTCAAAACCCACGCCGAACTGCCCGACTTCATGAGCTCCCGCGGCGGCGTGGCCCTGCGCCCCGGCGACGGCATCATCCACAGCTGGCTGAACCGCATGCTGCTGCCGGACACCGTGGGCACCGGCGGCGACAGCCACACGCGCTTCCCCCTGGGCATTTCCTTCCCCGCCGGCTCCGGCCTGGTGGCCTTCGCCGCCGCCATCGGCGCCATGCCGCTGGACATGCCCGAATCGGTGTTGGTGAAATTCAGCGGCTCCCTGCAGCCGGGCGTGACCCTGCGGGACGTGGTCAACGCCATCCCCTACGTGGCGATCCAGCAGGGGCTGCTCACCGTGGCCAAGGAGGGCAAACAGAACGTCTTCAACGGCCGGATCATGGAGATCGAAGGCCTGCCTGATCTGAAGCTCGAACAGGCCTTTGAGCTCACCGACGCCACCGCCGAGCGCTCCTGCGCCGGCAGCACCATCAAGCTCTCGGTGGAGACGGTGAGCGAGTACCTGCGCAGCAACGTGGCCCTACTCAAGAACATGATTGCCCGCGGCTACAGCGACGCCCGCACCCTGGCCCGCCGCATCAAGGCCATGGAGGCCTGGCTGGCCAACCCGGTGCTGCTGGAGGCCGACGCCGATGCCGAGTACGCCGCCGTGATCGAGATCGACCTCGACCAGATCACCGAACCGATCCTGGCCTGCCCCAACGACCCCGACAACGTGAAAACGCTCACGGAGGTGGCCGGCAACCGCATCGATGAGGTGTTCATCGGCTCCTGCATGACCAACATCGGCCACTACCGCGCCGCCGCCACGGTGCTGGAGGGCCAGGGGGAGAACAGCGCCCGCCTCTGGGTCTGTCCCCCCACCCGCATGGATGAGGAGATGCTCAAGCAGGAGGGCTACTACGCCATCTTCGAGAAGGCGGGCTCTCGCATGGAGATGCCCGGCTGCTCGCTATGCATGGGCAACCAGGCCCGCGTGGAGGACAACACCACCGTGTTCTCCACCAGTACCCGCAACTTCAACAACCGCCTCGGCAACGGCTCCCAGGTGTATCTGGGCAGCGCCGAACTGGCGGCCGTGTGCGCTCAGCTGGGCCGCATCCCCACCAAGGAGCAGTACCTGGCCATCGCCGCCGCCAAGATCGACCCCCGCGGCGCCGAGCTCTACCGCTACCTCAACTTCGACCAGATCGAGGGCTTCGAGGACAGCGGCCGGGTGGTGAGCGCCGAGCAGGAAGCCAGAGTGCTGGCGGAAGTGTGAGGCGCCGCTGAACCAGGAAACCCTGCTGTTCGAGCCCGCCCAGCCCCAGGCCGGGGCACTGCGGGCGGTGCTGGCCTTCCCCAGCACCTACAGCGTGGGCATCACCAGCCTCGGGTTTCAGGTGGTGTGGGCCACCCTGGCCCGCCGCGCCGACGTGGACGTGCGGCGCCTGTTCACCGACCAGGGGGATCCACCCCATGGCGGCCAGCGGGGCCGCGGCCCCGACCTGGATCTGTTCGGCCTCTCCCTGAGCTGGGAGCTGGACGGGCCCGTGCTGCTGGACTTGCTGGAGCAGCAGCGCATCCCCCTCTGGGCGGCCGAACGCGGTGACCACGACCCAATCGTGTTCGGAGGCGGGCCGGTGCTCACCGCCAACCCAGAGCCGCTGGCCCCCTTCTTCGATGCAGTGCTGTTGGGGGATGGCGAGCTGCTGCTGCCGGCCTTCCTCGATGCCCTGCAGGACTGCCGCACGGCGCCGCGGGCCCAGCGGCTGCGGCACCTGGCCCAGGTGCCGGGGGTGTACGTGCCCAGCCTCTATGCCCCGCGCTATGGCGCCGAGGGCCAGCTGCTGGGCGTCGAGCCCACGGAGCCCGACATCCCGGCCACGGTGGCCAAACAGACCTGGCGCGGCAACACCCTGAGCCACTCCACGGTGATCACCCCGGAGGCCGCCTGGCCCTCGATTCACATGGTGGAGGTGGTGCGCAGTTGCCCGGAGCTGTGCCGCTTCTGCCTGGCCAGCTATCTCACCCTGCCGTTCCGCACCCCCAGCCTCGATGACGGCCTGATCCCGGCGGTGGAGGCGGGCCTGGGGGCCACCCAACGGCTGGGGCTGCTGGGGGCTTCGGTGACACAGCACCCACAATTCGCAGAGCTGCTGCAGTGGCTGGATCACGAGCGATTCGAAGGAACCCGCGTCAGCGTGAGTTCGGTGCGGGCCGCCACGGTGACCCAGGAGCTGGGGCGCATCCTGGCCAAACGCGGCAGCAAATCGCTCACGATCGCGATCGAGAGCGGCAGCGAGCGCATGCGCCAGGTGGTGAACAAGAAGCTCGCCACCGAGGAGATCTATGCCGCTGCCCGCTACGCCAAGGAGGGGGGCCTCAGCGGGCTCAAGCTCTACGGGATGGTGGGCCTCCCCAGCGAGCAGGAAGCGGATGTGGAAGCCACCGCCGAGCTGCTGCTTGCGCTCAAGAAAGCCACCCCCGGCCTGCGCCTCAGCCTGGGGGTGAGCACCTTCGTACCCAAGGCCCACACCCCCTTCCAATGGCAGGGGGTGCGCCCGGAGGCGGAGAAGCGGCTCAAGCTGCTGGCCAAACGGCTCAAACCCAAGGGGATCGAACTGCGGCCCGAGAGCTATGGCTGGAGCGTGATCCAGGCGCTGCTCTCGCGCAGCGACCGGCGGCTGGCGCCGGTGATCGTCGCCGCCCGAGGACGCCACGACAGCCTCGGGGGCTGGAAACAGGCCTACCGCCAGATCGGCTCCAGCGACATCACCCCGCCCTTGCCCAGTTGGGAGTCGGTGGTGCATGCCCCCTGGTCAGGGGAGCAGGTGCTGCCTTGGACCCACCTGCAGGGGCCCCTGCCGGTTACGACCCTGCGGCAGCACCACGATCAGGCCCTGAGCTGAGCCGGCCGCGCAGGCCCACCAACAGGATCCAGCCCGCAATGTTCAGCCGGCTGTCGTACATGGGGATATCGGTGGCGTGCAGAGCCACCAGCACCAGGGTCGCGGCCCACCAGGCCCGCTCGAACAGCCGATCGCTGGCCATGCCCGCCGCGGCCGTGCGCCACAGCAGCCAGAGCACGAGGCCCACCAGACCCAGCGCCACCGGCCAACCGTGGCTCTGGGCCAGATCGAGGGCGATGTTGTGGGGGTGGTTGATGAAATAGCCCGCCCGCTCCTGGTAGATGGCCCCAAACGACTGGGCCCCCCAGCCGAACCAGGGGCGCTGGCTGATCAGCTGCACCGCCATGATCCACAGGCTCATGCGCGTGAGGGCTTCGGGGCGCACCCCCTGGGAGTTGAAATCGTTGAGCCGCCCCCAGACCGACTGGGGCACCAGCTCCCGCAGGGGCGTCTGCAGCGCCGCCGGCACACCCGGCAGGGTGGCCAGCAACACCGGCAGCAACGCCAGCAGCAACACCGGCAGGAACCACAACCACCGGCCCGGCCCTAACACCACGGGTAGGGCCAGCACCAGGGCACCCCAGCCGTTGCGCGAGTCGGTGGCGGCCAGCGCCGCCACCTGGGCCACCACGATGGCCAGGCTGGTGAGCCAGGCCAACCGGAGCGAGCCCCCTGCTCGCCATTGGCGCACGTGCTGCAACCAAGCGGCCAGGGCCAGTGGCCAGGTCATCGCCAGCCAGCCGGCCGTGACGTTGGCGTATTCGAACAGGCCCGACAGGCGGCCCGGCGGGTTGCCGCCGGCCTGCACCCACCAGATCACAGCGCCGCCGAACAATTGGAACGGCCCCTGCCAGCCCAGCAGCATCTGGCCAAGGCCCGTGATCAGCACCGGCACCGTGCCGGCCACGAACCACAGGGCCAGCCGCCGGCGGGCCGACTCCGTGGCCAGATAGGGCTGAAAACCCCAGAACGCCCAGAAGAACGGCAACCAGTTGGCCAGGCCGATCCAGGCCAACCAACCGCTGGGGGCGCTGAAGCAACCCAGGGCCATCCACAGGGCCACCGCGGCCAGCACCAGATTGAGCCGGTCCTGCCACCAGGGCGCCCGCCGCTGACACCCCTGAATCAGCGCCACCAGCAACAACAGGCCCGCCAACAGGGCACTGGCGGGCAGCACCAGCAGGGCCAGTTGAAAACAACGCCAGCCCAGGGGGGCCGCCTGGGGCGGTCGCTCGCCATCCAACCAGGTCTGGAGGCGACTCATTCGAACACCGCGGTGCGACCGCGGTAGACGATCACCTGACGCTTCAGGTGCAGGCGCACCGCCCGGGCTAGGGCCAGGCGTTCGGTGTCGCGGCCCTTGCGAATCAGGTCTTCCACCTCGTCGCGATGGCTCACGGACACAGTGGACTGAGCAATGATCGGCCCCCCATCGAGCTCCTCGGTGACGTAGTGGGCCGTGGCTCCGATCAGCTTCACGCCCCGCTCCCAGGCCCGGTGATAGGGCTGGGCCCCTTTGAAGGCCGGCAGGAAGGAATGGTGAATGTTGATCACCCGGGGGAAGGCATCGGGGGGATCGAACGCCGCCAGGAACGTGGGGGTGAGCACCTGCATGTACTTGGCCAGCACCACCAGCTCGATGCCGTGCTCCGCCAGCAACTCCAGGTGCCGCGCCTCCGCCTGCCCCCGGGTGTCGGCGCTGATGGGCACATGTTCAAAACGGGCACCGAACTCCGCCGCGATCGGGGCCAGGTCGGGATGGTTAGCGATCACCAGGGGCACCCGCATGGGCAGCTCACCGGTGCGCACGCGCCAAAGCAGATCCAGCAGGCAATGGTCCTGCTTGCTCACGAAGATCGCCACCGGTGGGTGGCAATCAGAGAAGGTCACGCTGAACGCACCGCCCAGCCGTTCCGCCAGAGAGGCCGCCGCCGCCGGAATTGCCTCCCGTGGCAGACCAAACCCCTGCAGCTGCCATTCAATGCGGCTGAGGAACAGCCCTGCACCCTGATCACTGTGGTGATCGGCATGCACGATGTTGCCGCCGTTGGCCGCCACCCAGCCGGAGAGCTCCCGCACCAGACCCGGCTGATCCGGGCAGATCATCTGGAGGATGGCGGTGGCTGCCGTCATAGGAGGGGCAAGAACGCCGGCGTCCGCATTGTGCCGGCCAGCGGCACCTCCAAGCCCTGCAACCGTTAACGGGACATCGCCCAGGGGCAAACACCCTGGGTAAAGTCCCGCTACCAGCGTTTCCGCCATGGCCGCCCAGCTGTTCACCCACGCCGCCAGCGCCCTCCGCCGGCTGGGGGCGCTTGCCCTGGCGGTGGTGCTCTGCTTCGGCCTGGCGGCCTGCGACAGCGGCAGCCGCAAGGCGGCCAGCCTCAGCGCCGACGACATCGCCACCATCGAGCGCCAGGCCGAAGGCTTCCTGGCGGCCCGCGACCGCCTGCCCGAGCTGGCCAGCCTGGTGAACGAGCGCGACTGGACCTTCACCCGCAACCTGATCCACGGCCCGATGCAGGAAGTGGGCCGCGAAATGCTGTACATCAACCAGCGCCTGCTGCCCGCCGAGCGGCCCGAGGCCACCAAGCGCGCCGATGCCCTCAAAACCGCCTTGGCCGAATTGGATGAAGCCGCCCGCCTGCAGGATTCCAACAACCTGAGCAAGGCCTACATCAAGGTGGCCAGCGGCTTCGGCCTCTACGCCCAGGTGCTGCCCGCCCAGGTACAGGCCGACCTCAAGCAGAGCTGACCTCTCTGAAGCCGCCCACCGATCCGAGCGCCACCATCGCGGTGGTGGGCGCTGGGATGGTGGGCCTGGCGGTGGCCTGGCTGCTCTGCCGCCAGGGCCATCGCGTTGAGCTGATCGCTCCCGCAGATTCAGATCGAACCCCTGGTCGCAGCGGCAGCGCCGCCGCCCTGGGCCTGCTGATGGCCCAGGTGTACCGGCGCAGCAGCGGCCGCGGCTGGCGGCTACGGCAGCAATCCCAGGCCCTCTGGCACAGCTGGCGCCAGGAGCTGGCCCAACGGGGCCACCCCATCCCCTACCGCCCGGGGCTGCTGCAGCTGGCCGCCACGGCCGAGGAGCTGGAGGCCCAGAGGCGGCTGGTGGAGCAGCGCCAGGCCCAGGGGCTGCCGCTGCAGCTGCTAGACCGAGCCGCGTTGCACGCCCTGGAGCCCCCCCTGCCCGAAGCGGCCCTGGGGGGCGTGCTCTCGCCGGCGGATGGGCAACTCGATCCGATCGCCGCCATGGCTGCCCTGCGGGTCGATGCCCAGGCGGCGGGGCTGCAGACGCGGACGGCGACCGTGGAGCGCATCAGCCGCGGGGTCGGCGGCGCGGAGCGCTGGCTGGTGCACGGCCACGATGGCCGCACCTGCGCCTGCCGCTGGCTGGTGGTGAGCGCCGGGCTGGGCAGTGCCGCCCTGGTGGAGCCCCTGGGACACGAACGCCCCCAGGGGCCGGTGTTGGGCCAGGCCCTGGAGTTGCAGATCCCCAGCGGCTGCGGCGACCCCAGCACCTGGCCGGGCAGTGTCAGCTGGGGGGGCATCAACCTGGTGCCACGGCCCGAGGGACGGCTCTGGCTGGGGGCCACCCTCGAACCGGGCGCCATGGCAGATCCAGGCCCCCTGGCGGATCTGCGGCACCTGGGGGGGCAGGCCCCGGACTGGCTGCGCCAGGCCCAGGTGGTGGAGCACTGGCAGGGCCTGCGGGCCCGGCCCCTGGGGCGTCCGGCTCCGCTGCTGGAACAGCTGGAACCTGGGCTGCTGTTGGCATCCGGGCACTACCGCAACGGCGTGCTGCTGGCCCCGGCCAGCGCCGCCTGGGTGGCGGAGCACATTGCCACCGGTGACGCCCCCGAGAGGCATTAACCCTCTGCGAATGCAGACTTAACCTGCGGGAAACCACCGGCGACGCCCCATGCCGCGCTCCGTCCGCCACTGCGTTCCCCAGCTGGGTAGCGCCCTCGGCTTGATTGGTGCCTTGGCCCTGAGCGGCTGCGGCAGCTCCGGCAGCCGCAGCGGCGGAGCTGGCGGCAGCCTGCAGGGGGCCGGGGCCACCTTCCCCGCACCGCTGTACCAGCGCTGGTTCCAGGACCTGGCCGGCCAGGGGGGCACCAAGGTGAACTACCAATCCGTGGGCAGCGGCGCCGGCGTGCGCCAGTTCGAGGGGGGCACCGTGGATTTCGCCGCCTCCGATAAACCCCTCAGCGCCGAGGAGGCCGCGGCCATCCCGCGCGGAGCGGTGCAGATCCCGATGACCGCCGGCGCCATCGCCGTGGCCTACAACCACCCCGGCTGTGCCCTCAAGCTCACCCAGGCCCAGCTGGTGAGCATCTTTGAAGGCAAGCTGCGCAACTTCAAGCAGCTGGGCTGCGCCGATCTGCCCATCAAGGTGGTGTTCCGCTCCGACGGCTCCGGCACCACCTACAACTTCACCAAGTCGCTGGCGGCCTTCAGCCCCAGCTGGAAGAACGGCCCCGGCGCCGCCAAGTCGGTGAGCTGGCCCACCGGCATCGGAGCCAAGGGCAACGAGGGGGTAGCCGCCAGCCTGCAGCAGGTGAAGGGAGCCATCGGCTACGTGGAAAGCGCCTATGTGCGCGGGGCCCTGCAGGCAGCCGCCCTGCAGAACGCCGGCGGCGGTTACGCCAAGCCCACCGTGGCCGAAGCCGCCCAG
The DNA here is from genome assembly GCA_040376355.1 of Prochloraceae cyanobacterium. Taxonomy (GTDB): domain Bacteria; phylum Cyanobacteriota; class Cyanobacteriia; order PCC-6307; family Cyanobiaceae; genus Vulcanococcus. Next base: position 7,712 of record JBEIQU010000053.1, read on the forward strand.
GCCCTGGCCAGCATCGACCTGGGGCCCGACCTCACCGGCAGCAACCCCAACCCCCAGGCGGGCTATCCGATCACCACCTTCACCTGGGTGCTGCTCTACCGCAGCGGCAACGGCGCCAAGCTGCCGGCCCTGCAGAAGACCTTCCGCTACACCCTCAGCGATGCCGCCCAGGCGGGAGCCCCAGCCCTGGGCTACATCAGCCTGCCGGCGCCAGTGCTGCAGAAGGCCCGTGCGGCCCTCGCCACGGTGGGGCCCTGAGGTCTGCGCCCCCCAGGCAGCAAAAAGCCCCCCGAACGGGGGGCTATTGAGGATCGGTTCAGGCGGGGGCTTCACGCCCCGATGCCTCACTTGCTCTCGGTGAATTCGGCGTCGATCACGTCGTCACCGGCGGCGCTGGAGCCCGCACCGCTGCCGTTGCCACCCGGGGCCGCAGCGCCATCGGCACCGGCGGCCTGCTGGTACACGGCGGCACCGGCGGCGTAGAGGGCCTGCTGCAGGGTCTCAAGCTCGGACTTCATGGTGTCGAAGTCTTCCTTCTCGATCGCCTCCTTGAGCTTGGCGGAGGAGGCCTCCACCTTGGCCTTGTCCTCGGCGCCCACCTTGTCGCCCAGTTCGCCCAGCTGCTTCTCGGCCTGGTACACCAGGGTTTCGGCCTGGTTCTTGAGGTCGATGCGCTCGCGCTTCTCCTTGTCGGCGCTGGCGTTGGTCTCGGCATCCTTCACCATCTTCTCCACCTCGTTGTCGCTGAGGGTGGACGCACCGGTGATCGAGATGCTCTGCTCCTTGCCGCTGCCCTTGTCCTTAGCGGTGACGCTGAGGATGCCATTGGCGTCGATGTCGAAGGTGACCTCGATCTGAGGCACGCCGCGGGGCGCGGGGGGGATGCCATCGAGGCGGAAGGTTCCGAGCGACTTGTTGTCGCTGGCCATCTCGCGCTCGCCCTGCAGCACGTGGATCTCCACGTTGGTC
>JBEIQU010000064.1:0-8157 GCA_040376355.1 Prochloraceae cyanobacterium
CCACTGCAAAGTGGGTCTGGTGGTGGGGACCCGCTTCGACGGGGGTGTCGATCAGCTGATCAAAGCTGCGGGCCGTCCAGCCCCCCTGGCCGTCGACGGGCAGGGGCACGAAGGCCTGCCAGCCGCTGGGCAGGGTCAGCTGCAGGCGATGGGGGGACCAGCGCTCCCCCTCCACCTCCAGCACCACGGCCGCCAGGGCCAGGAAGGCGTGCTGCCCATCCATGTGGCAGGTGCGCACCGAGAGCTCGGTGGCCATCACCGCATAGCTCAGTTCGATGGGGCCCGCCGTGGGGTCGCAGCCGAGCTCCCAGCAGGCGGGCGTGAGCCGCACCAGGGGCAGGGCACGGCCCCCCTGGTGAGCCTGTAGCCCCTCGAGGTGGCGGACATAGTCACGGATGAGATAGGAGCCGGGCGTCCAGGCCGGCAAGCGCAGGCGCAGGCGATCCAATCGAGGGGCGACGGTGAGGCGGACCCCCACCAGGTGGCGTTGGGGGTCGCCGCAATCGAGTTGAACCTCAACCACCCCGTCCTCAGGCCGTGACGTGAACGCTGGCTTGATCGAAAGACTGGGTCCAGGGCTCACTGGCAGAGCGCAGGGCCAGCAGCGTGGCGTAGTAGCGGGTGATGCGACCGATCAACTGTTGCGGCGACTGGGTTTGGCCGAGGCGTTGCAGATCGCCCACCAGGGCGAGCGATCCATCCGCCTGACGGCGCCAGCCGATCCACAGCCCTCCCGGGAGCTGGGTTTGCAGGATGACGGGCTCCTGCTCATCGCCGAACCCGTGCAGGCATCCCCCGGCGACCACCGGCAACTGCAATTCCTCAAGGGCCGATGCCAACAGGGTTTCGTCCCGCAGAACCGTTGGCAGGATGGAGAGATGGGACATGGCCCGACGCCCGCTTTTTCAGACCCTAGCGAGCTCGAAAGGGCCGTCCAGTGGCCGTTGTCACCAGCTGGGCCACTGGCAGCTTCCCGCCCCCTGCGGATCGGGGTGATGGCCTCGGGGGAGGGCAGCAATTTTGAAGCGCTGGTCCAAGCCTGTGGTGCTGGCACCCTGCAGGCCGAGGTGGCCTTGCTGGTGGTCAACAACCTGGGCTGTGGCGCCCAGCAACGGGCGGAGCGTCTGGGGGTGCCCTGTCGGCTGCTGGATCACCGCTGCTTTGCCAGCCGGGACCTGTTGGATCGTGCCCTGGCGCAGGCCTTTCGCGAGGTTCAGGTGGATCTGGTGGTCATGGCCGGCTGGATGCGGATCGTGACCGCCGAGCTCATTGAGGCGTTCCCAGACCGGCTGCTCAACATTCACCCCTCTCTTCTGCCCAGTTTCCGCGGGGCCCGCGCCATCGAGCAGGCCCTGGCGGCTGGCGTCACCCTCACCGGCTGCACGGCTCACCTGGTGCGGGTGGAGGTGGACAGTGGTCCGATCCTGGTGCAGGCGGCGGTTCCCATCGCCCCGGACGACACGCGGGAGACCTTGGCGCAACGCATCCACCACCAAGAACATCGCATCGTCCCCTTGGCCGTGCAGCTGGCGGCCCTGCGGCTGGGGTTGTTGAAGCCGGCCTAGGGATAGAAGGGCAACAGGGGCAAGCCTGTTTCCGCGGGGAGGCCCACCATCAGGTTCAGGCACTGCACCCCCTGGCCGGCTTGCCCCTTGACCATGTTGTCAATGGCGCTGATCACGATCAGCTGGCCGGTGCGCGGGTCCACCTGCACCGACAGCAAGGCTCGATTGGTCTGCCGCACCCACTTGGTGGAGGGGTACGTGCCCACAGGCAGCACATCGACGCAGGGGGCGTGGCGGTAGGCGGCCTGCAACACCGTGGTGATGTCCTCGGCGGTGAGCCCTGGATCCCGCAGGCGGCCATACACCGTGGCCAGCAAACCACGCACCATCGGAATCAGATGGGGGGTGAACTGCAGCTGGATGGTCGAACCGGCGGCGCGGCTGCAGAGCTGTTCGATTTCGCTGGTGTGGCGATGGCCCACCACGCCATAGGGGGCGACCCCCTCCGACGCTTCCGCCAGTAGAAGGTGTTCCTTAGCCGCCCGTCCGCCGCCGCTGGTGCCCGTCTTGGCATCGATCACGATTCCGGCGGTTTCGATCAGCCCCTGCTTGAGCAACGGGGTCAGGGCTAGCAGGCTGGCGGTGGGGAAGCAGCCAGGGGCCGCCACGAGCCGGGCACGGGCGATGCGCTCCTGTTCCCACTCCACCAGGCCGTACACCGCCTCGGTGCAGAGCTGCTCATCACTGCGGGGGAAGTCCCGAGCCTCCGAGGCATACACCTCCTTCCACTGCGCCAGGGCGCTGTAGCGGTAGTCGGCGGAGAGGTCGACCACCTTCACACCGCGCTCCAACAGCAACGGTGCTAACCGAGACGCCAGGCCATTGGGGAGGCTGAGCACCGCCAGTTCGGCGCTGGCGGCGATGGCGTCGGGGTCGGGGGCCTGCACCACCGGATCGCCTGGCAGCGGCAAGAACGGGGTCAGTTCACTCCAGCGCTTGCCGCTGCTGCGTTCTCCCCCCAGGAAACTCACCTCCAGTTCGGGGTGTCCCTGCAGGAGGCGCAAGGTCTGCAGACCGCCATAACCGGAGGCCCCGATCACCGCAACCCGCTTGCTGGCCATGCCTGGATCTCCGCAACGCCAGATCGTACCGGGCTTTATAAAAGTGGCAGTGCCTGAAGCCCTGCGCTCCTCCCGCCCTGACTCAGCCAGCCTTCCAGTTCGACAGCATCGCCGATGGTCTGGCCGCGATCCGCAATGGCGAGATGGTCGTGGTGGTCGATGACGAGAACCGCGAAAACGAAGGGGATCTGATCTGCGCGGCCCAGTTCGCCACCCCTGAGCAGATCAACTTCATGGCCACCGAAGCCCGGGGCCTGATCTGCCTGGCCATGGAGGGGGAGAGGCTGGATGCCCTCGATCTGCCCCTGATGGTGGATCGCAACACCGACAGCAACCAGACCGCCTTCACCGTGAGCGTGGATGCGGGTCCAGAGAATGGCGTGAGTACGGGGATCTCGGCCGAGGATCGCGCCCGCACCATCCAGGTGGCCATCCATCCCCAGACCCGCCCCGCGGACCTGCGCCGCCCCGGTCACATCTTTCCGCTGCGCGCCAAGCAGGGGGGCGTGCTCAAACGGGCTGGGCACACGGAAGCGGCCGTGGACCTTTCCCGGCTGGCGGGTCTCTACCCGGCCGGGGTGATCTGTGAAATCCAGAACGTCGATGGCTCGATGGCGCGGCTGACGCAGCTGGTGGAGTACGCCCACCGGCACCAGCTGCGGCTGATCAACATCGCCGATCTGATTCGCTACCGCCTCGACACCGAGCGGTTTGTGCGCCGCCAGGCGGAAGCGGCTCTGCCCAGCGCCTTCGGAGACTTTCGGGCCATTGGCTACCGCAATGAGCTTGACGGCAGTGAACACGTGGCAATCGTCAAAGGCCAACCGGAGCAGGCCGAGGGCCCCGTGCTGGTGCGGGTGCACAGCGAATGCCTCACCGGTGATGCCTTCGGTTCCCTCCGCTGTGACTGCCGACCCCAGCTAGAAGCCGCCCTGCGCATGATCGAAGCCGCCGGTGAAGGGGTGGTCGTCTACCTGCGACAGGAGGGGCGCGGCATCGGCCTGATCAACAAGCTGCGGGCCTATTCCCTGCAGGACGGTGGCCTGGACACGGTGGAGGCCAACGAACGCCTTGGCTTCCCAGCCGATCTCCGCAATTACGGCATCGGGGCCCAGATCCTGAGCGACCTCGGCATCCATCGACTGCGGTTAATCACCAACAACCCCCGCAAAATTGCCGGCCTGGGGGGCTATGGCCTGCAGGTCGAAGACCGGGTGCCCCTGGTGATGGATGCCGGCCAGCACAACGCTGCCTATCTGCAGACCAAGCAGGACAAACTCGGCCATCTGATGGATTCCAGCAGTGTTGCGGCCGGCCCGGCTGCAGTGCTGGCCTGGACGATGGGACGACAGAACGAACCCAGCAGTGCCGTGGTGGCGGAGCGGCTGCAGGACCTGCGCCATTGGGCCGACGCCCACGGCGTGGTGCTGGAGCGGGAGGAGCACTCCCGGGTGCTGGCGTTGCTGGATCAGCCGCAGCTGGCGGTGCTGGTGGAAGGTGGCAACGCCGCGTTGCTGGCGGAGGGCCTGCAACGCATGGCGGCCTGGTCATCCACCCAGAGCGTCAGCCTGCTGTTGGCCCCCGACAGTCAACGCAGCGCCCACCCCAGCAACACACTGGAGGCCCAGCGTCGCCCCCTACAGGAGCTGCAGGCGGCACGGCCGCAGTTACGGGTGGATGCAGGCACCCTCATGCGCTGGTGCTGAGCGGGGCTCAGGCCTGGATGGTCACCTTGTTGATGCGGCTGCCATTCTTCAGCGCCATCACCACGTCCATGTTGCCGGTGAGGCCAAACACGGTGTGCACGCCGTCGAGGTGGGGCTGGGCCTCATGGCAGATGTAGAACTGCGAGCCACCGGTGTTGCGACCCGCATGGGCCATCGCCAGGGTTCCGGCCTGGTGCTTCTGGCTGTTGATCTCGCAGTCGATCTGGTAACCCGGCCCGCCGGTCCCCGCCATGCCGCGGGAGCCTTCACGGCTGTTGGGACAGCCCCCCTGGGCCATGAATCCGGGGATCACCCGGTGGAAGGCCAGACCGTCATAAAAGCCCTCCTTCGCCAGCTTCACAAAGTTGGCCACGGTGTTGGGGGCGTCGGCGTCGAACAGCTCCAGTTCGATGGTGCCGGCGTCGGTCTCCATCAGGGCTTTGGTCACGGGGCAATCAAGAGCACACCGAATCAGTATGGGCGGTCCGGTAAAAGGGTTGGAGCCGCACCAGCCCCATGTCCGCCTACAGCTCGATTGATCTCGGCCAGGCGCGGCTGGGCGTTCTTGGCGGCAGCGGCCTCTACGCCATGGAGGGCCTGGAGGACATTCAGGAACTCACGGTGGAAACGCCCTACGGGGCCCCTTCGGACAGCCTGCGTCTGGGGCGATTGGGCGGCATGGAGGTGGTGTTTCTGGCGCGCCATGGCCGCCACCACACGTACCTGCCCACGGAGGTGCCCTATCGCGCCAACATCTGGGCGATGCGCTCCCTGGGGGTGCGCTGGATCCTCTCGCCCTCAGCCGTCGGGTCCCTGCAGGAAACGGTGCGGCCCCTGGACATGGTCGTGCCCGATCAGTTCATCGACCGCACCCATCAGCGACCCCTCAGCTTTTTCGGCCAGGGGGCCGTGGCCCATGTGACTTTTGCCGATCCCTTCTGCCCAGCCCTTGGTCGTCTGTTGGCGGATGTGGCGGAGAGCCTGATGCCGACCGATCGCACCCTGCACCGTGGCGGCACCTATCTGTGCATGGAGGGGCCGGCGTTCTCCACCCGGGCGGAGTCAATGCTCTATCGCTCCTGGGGATGCTCCGTGATCGGCATGACCAACCACACCGAGGCGCGGTTGGCCCGGGAGGCGGAGATCGCCTACGCCACGCTCGCCATGGCCACGGACTACGACTGCTGGTTTGCGGGACACGACAGCGTGACCGTCGACATGGTGATCGGAAACCTCAAAGCCAATGCGGCGCTGGCAACCCAGATCGTGCGCGTCACCGCTGAGCGGGTGGCCGCCCTGCGACCCACCAGTTCAGCCCATGGGGCCCTGCGGGATGCCCTGATGACCCCGAAGGAGCATGTGCCGGCAGAGACCCGCCGTCGTCTCGACCTGCTGACCCAGCCCTACTGGGGGCCGTTTGGGTCCTGAGTCAGGCCGGCCAGGGCGGCACGCAGCTGGCCGTGGCTACGGCTCAGATGGTCGGCAGCTTGATCGCGGCTGAGGTCTGCCGCCGCCATCAGCAACGCCAGCTTCACGGAACCGCCGCTCCGCGCGAGCCATTGGCGTCCCTCCGCGCGGGCGATTCCACCCAGGTCCTCCAGCATGCGCAGGGCGCGATCCTCCAACTTGCTGTTGGTCACCGCTACATCAACCATTCGGTTGCCATAGACCTTCCCCAAGCGCACCATCACGCCGGTGCTGAGGATGTTCAGGGCCATCTTCGTGGCCGTTCCCGCCTTGAGCCGTGTAGAGCCGGCCAACAACTCGGGGCCCGTGATCAAGCGGATGTCGATGTCGCAGGGCATGGCCACCTGATCGGATGGCACGCACGCCATGGCGATGGCCAGGGCTCCCAGCTCTTGGGCATGGCTCAGGCCCCCGTGCACATAGGGGGTGGTGCCACCGGCGGCAATGCCCACCAGGGCATCACCGGCCTGGAAGCCGCGGGCGATCAGATCCTCACGGCCCGCTTCCCGCAGATCCTCCAGGCCCTCGGAGCTGCGCAACAGAGCCGGCGCACCCCCGGCAAGCACCCCCTGCACCAACTCCGGGGGACTGCAGAAGGTGGGGGGGCATTCCGCGGCATCCAACACCCCCAGCCGACCTGAGGTGCCGGCCCCGATGTAGAAGAGGCGGCCGCCGGCCTCCAAGCGGGCGCTGATGGCCTCGATGGCCTGGGCCAGGGCCGGTGCCGCAGCGGCCACCGCCTCCTGGGGCCGACGGTCCTCATCACAGAACAGCTCCACCAGCTCCTGCGTACTCAGAGCATCAAGCTCAGTGCTGCGGGGATGGGGCTGCTCCGTGAGCAGATGCCCGCGCTGCACCTCCTCGAAGCGACCGCTCACAGCAGCCCCTCCAGGCGACGGCGGAAATCCTCCAGCTCCTGATTACCGCTGGTGATGGGATCGGGCTCAGGCTGCGACGCGGAGGCCTCCGGCTCCTCCTGATCCCGCCAGGAGGTCACATCCATGTTGCGTTCCGGGGGCGCAATCAACAGGCGCTCCTCCGGCGTCTGGGGAAGAAAACCAGCCGGCACGAAACGCGCCTCATACCCGGCATTGCTGCAGAACTCCTCCATCTCGGCACGATCGAGGGGCTCCACGGTTGGGGCCGGAAAGTCCTGGGCCTCCAACAGGCCCGCATAGCGTTCAGCGTCGTCCCGGTCCTCGAACAGGAGCACCACCGTGGTGCCGTTGAGCTCAAGGGAATGGATGCCCTCGTTCTCGCTGCCGGCATCAAACAGCAGGACGTGAACCGACATCGCTCCGAAACGGGTCGGACCTCAGTGTCTCATTGATCACCGATTTCAGCCCCCGTCGAATTCGGAAGCCAGCTCCTGCAGCCGTCGGTAGAGCGCTTGCTCCGCCTCAGTGAGGTCCTGGGGTACCACCAGGCGAATCTCCACCAATTGATCGCCCCGTTCCTCGCCCCGCTGCAGACCTCTCCCCCTGAGGCGCAACAGCCGGCCGCTGGAGGAGCCCGGTGGCACCCTGAGCTGAACCGGCCCATCCAGGGTGGGCACCACCACCATGCAACCGAGGGCACCGTCGGCAGGGGGGATCTCCAGGCGGTAGAGCACCCGCAGGCCATCAATCCGCAACCCCTCGGTTGTGCGCACCCGCAGCTGCAGGAAGTGGTCGCCCCCGCCTGGGGCCACGCCCGCCAGGCGCAGACGCCAGCCATCCCCAGCCAGAGCAGGCGTCCATACCTCCACGCAGGATCCATCCGGCAGATCCAAGTCCACCCGCTCGCCCTGCAGGGCCTGCTCGGGGGTGAGCTCCACCAGTGACTCCAGATCCGCCGTGAGGGTGACCGGTGGTGGTGGCGCGGGGGCGGGGGTGACATCCCCGCGGGGGGGAGGTTGCATCGGCTCCGACGGGCCGGCATCGGTGTCCCAGTCGCTCCGGTCATCCGGTAGGTCGTCAGGGTCCTGATCGATCACCGTTCGCCGCCGCGGGCGGCCGAACAACGTGTCCAGGTAGTCGTCGAAATCGGGGAAGCCGGAGGCGAAGGGGTCGAGACCGACCGCGGCGGCTTGAGCGGGATCGATGCCCCGTTCCCATTGCTCACGGCGCGCTGGATCGCTGAGCACCGCGTAGGCCTCATTGACGGCCTTGAACTGCTCCTCGGCGTGGGGGTTATTGCCGTTGAGATCGGGATGCCAGCGCCGCGCCTGCTGCCGAAAAGCTCGCTTAAGGCTGACGGCGTCAGCGCCTGGATCAAGGCCGAGGATGGCCCAGTGGTTGACGGGGGCTCCCTGGGTTGGTGTTGCAGCCACCGCGGTCAGTCCTCACCCCAGGGATCCCCTTCGAAAGGATCCTGCCG
>JBEIQU010000177.1:0-4233 GCA_040376355.1 Prochloraceae cyanobacterium
TCGCCTTCCGATTTCCACCGCGATTAAGTCGGTGACGGTTTGTTTTCCCTGAGCTGGCCGGAAGTGGATTTACCCCGCATAGAGAAGCAAAAGCCGACTCAGAATGAATTCTCTCCGGATTGTCGCCAGCGGCAATCAGAAGTGTCGAGGCGGCATCTACGCCTACGCCATGGAGCTCTCGCAGTTGTGGAGCCGCTTGCAGGGTCAATGCATCCAGATCGTGGCTGAGCTGTTCAATCTCTTCAGTCAGCCATAGACAGCGCCTGCCCAGCAATCTCAGTGACCTGATGGCTGCAGCCAATGGACTTGCCATCTCCATGCTCTGGAGGCGACTGCAGGCCCTTACCAGCAAGGGATTGCTCAGTTCTCTAAGTTGGTCTCGTAGAGAGTCGGGAGCCGTAACAAGGATGGCCTTGATCTGGTTGATCGCCTTCACTGCCTGAGTCCCACCAAGTGGTGGAAATTCCTTGAGGCCGCAGCCCCGGCGTAGCCGGGGCTGCGCGTGTGCTCCTGGAACGCCAGTCGTTGCAAGGGGTGGGCAGGCCCGCTTCCCTGGTTTGAGAACCACCTCAACCAGACGAACCATGCCCAAGGCAGATTCTGGCGCCTCCGCCCTGGCGTCGCTACTCGATGGCAGCACAGCCGGGGAGTTGATTCCCGAGCTGGCCCGCCATGGCCTGCAGCAGCTGATCGAGCTGGAGGTCGCCGCCGTGCTCGGTGCAGGCCGCCACGAGCGCAGCGAGGAACGCAGCGGCTACCGCAACGGCAGCCGGCCTCGCCTGCTCACCACCCAGGTGGGCGACATTCCGCTGTCGATCCCCAAACTCCGCGCCGGCAGCTTCTTTCCCACGATCCTCGAGCCTCGGCGACGGATCGATCAGGCCCTGTATGCCGTGATCATGGAGGCCTGGGTCAAGGGCGTCTCCACCCGCAAAGTTGACGCCCTGGTGGCGGCGATCGGCTCGGATGCCGGTATCTCCCGCTCGGAGGTGAGCCGGATCTGCCAGGGCCTCGACAACCAGATTCAGGCCTTCCTGGAGCGGCCCCTCGATGGCAGCCGTCACCCGTACCTCTATCTCGACGCCACCTACCTCCACGGGCGGCTCGGGAAGACTCTGCAGGTCTGCTCCCGCGCCGTCGTCGTTGCCATGGGCGTCAATGCCGATGGCCGCCGGGAACTGCTGGGGCTCAAGGTGGGCGACAGCGAGAGCGAGCCCTTCTGGCGGGAGTTCCTCGCCGGCCTCAAACAGCGCGGTCTGACCGGTGTGCGGCTGGTGATCTCCGTAGGCGAAGCCTTCCCCGGAGGGGTTGCCCACGTGGGTCTGACCAAGGCCGTGGGCCGCATGTTCCAGGGCTGCTCCTGGCAGCGCTGCCGCGTCCATTTCGCGCGCAATCTCTTGCAGACGGTGCCCAAAGCCCAGCAGGAGATGGTTGCCGCCGCTCTGCGCTCGGTGTTCACCCAGCAGAGCACCGCCGCCGTGGAGGAGCAGTGGAATCAGGTGGCATCCATGCTCGCCTCCAAGTTCCCCAGGGCAGCTGAGCTCATGGCCACAGCCCGCGAGGATGTGCTGGCGTTCCGCCACTTCCCGCTCAGTCACTGGCGCAAGCTGTGGAGCACCAACCTGCTCGAGCGTGTCAACGAGGAAATCAAACGCCGCACTCGGGTGGTGGGCATCTTCCCCAACGACGCCGCGATCACCCGCCTGGTGGGTGCGGTGCTGCTCGAGCAGGACGAGCACTGGCAGCTGGAAGGGCGCCGCATGTTCTCCCTCGATTCGATGGCTGCCATCCCAGCCAGTGCCGAGGCCCTGCCTGAACCGCATCAGGAGATGGCTGCCATGCCGTAGCCCACAGCAACCACTCAGGCCCCAGTCAGGGATCTGGCACGCCACCACAGGGCGGGCCGGATCACTGGCGCATGGGGGCCGGCGCCGAACCCTGCGCCACCACCAGATCGCTCTGGGATGAATCCCTTGACAGCTCATTGCTGAACCTGCAAGGTAAACAACGAAGGTGAGTCATCACCTCGGGAATGACAAACCTGTCATTCCACCCTGTTCACACTCTGATCAGGGCAGTCGGGCCTCCGGATTTACACCACGCAAAGGGACGCGGCCCAGGCTGCTCTGTCACGCCAATACCAGCATCAGATCAGCCGCCAGGGCCAGGTCGTCGAGATCCCGCAGGCTTCGGAAGCCGTCCGTGGGCTGCCCGCTTGGATGCGCAAGGGAGAGAACCACGGTGGCGAGTCCCGGCTGGCGTGCATTGATCAGGACATGGGCGCAATGCCTCTGCCCGAAGCGCTGCAGGGTCAGGTGCTCCAGCTGTGATTTGGAGGCTTCCAGCCCGAGGTGGCTGATCAGCCATTCCCTGTTGACCAGGTGGGCCATTCCGTTCGCCTCCTGGCCCTGAACTGGGCGCATCAGGGCTCTGCGGTTGTCCAGCCTGCTTCGTCCAGGGTGTGTCGTCTCGGTCGCTGAGCATTGCCAATCCTCTGCTGATTCCCTTGCCAGAGCCCCCTATGCACGGATCCGATAGGGAGGCCCAGTCGCCGCGTCTGATCCCCAGCCTGTACCAGCTCACTGTCGCTGGACGTGTTGATCGGATCCGTGCCATTTGCCCGGGCCTGTGCCATTGATTCGAGATGGATCGCTGTCAGGGTCTGGAGGCCTTCCTCGTGGCGGGCCGGCCCGAGCCGGCGCCGCGGTGAATGGTGCCGGGGCGAAGAGGCCGGCCAGAACGAATCTGAGCGTTTTGGAACGGCTCATCGGCCGCTGGGACAGAGGCCTGGGCCCAATCTGTTTGTGCTCTCGGGGAGGGCAACCCCGCCGGCGGTCAGGGTTGCCCTCTTCGCTCACCCCACCACCACCGGCAACCTTGGACAGCTCGCCACCAGGGTGCGGGTGATCTCCGCCTGCGGGTTGGCCAGCAGCTGATCGCCCGGGCCTGCCTCGACGATGCGGCCGCCGTCGAGCACGATCACGCGCTGACAGAAGCCACTGGCCAGGGCCAGGTCGTGGGTGACCACGATCAGCCCCAGGCCCAGGCGTTGTTGCAGGTCGCGCAGCAGGTTGAGCACCTCCGCCTGCACCTCGGCATCGAGCATGCTCACGCTCTCATCGCAGAGCAGCACCTTTGGCTCGAGGATCAGGGCGCGGGCGATCGCCACCCGCTGCTGCTGACCGCCGGAGAGCTGGCGCGGTAAACGGTGTTCAAAGGATTCCGCCGGCACCAGGCCCACGGCCGTGAGCAGGTCGCGGGCCCGTTCACGGGCGCCCGATCGGCGGGCCAGGCCGTGAATCAGCAGGGGATCGGCCACGGCCTCTCCCACGGTCATCTGCGGATTGAGGCAGGCCAGCGGATCCTGGAACACCATCTGCAGGTTGCGACGCGCGCGACGCAGGGCATCCCCGCGCAGGGATCCCAGCGCTTCGCCCTGCAGGCGCACCGTTCCACCCCGCACGGGCGTCAGGCCCATCAACGCTCGGCACAGGGTGCTCTTGCCGCAGCCCGATGCCCCGACCACGCCCAGGGTTTCGCCTTCCTGCAGGGTCAGGCTGACGCCATCAACCGCCCGAGACCAGCGTTGTTTCCAAGGTGGCGATGGCAGGGGATGCCAGCAGCGCAGGTCATCCACTTCCAGCAGCAGGGGTGCGGCCTCCGGTGGCCGTGGTGTGCGGCCCCCTTCGCGGGTCCGGGCCGCCTGCACCAGTCGCTGCGCCAGATCCGAGTGGGGCGTGGTGAGTAGTTGCTCGGATGGTGCCTGCTCCACCAGACGGCCGTGGTCGAGCACGGCGATGCGCTGGCACCAGCGGCCTGCCATCGCCAGGTCGTGGCTGATCAGCAGCAGGGCGCTGCCCGACGCTTCACACAGGCGGCACAGCTCGGCCATCACCTGAGCGGCCACCGCTACATCGAGGCTGGTCGTCGGTTCATCGGCGATCACCAGGGCCGGCTCCAGCGCCATCGCCAGGGCGATCGCCAGGCGCTGGCGCATGCCGCCACTGAATTCATGGGGGTAGCTGCCATAGCGGTCGCGGCTGATCCCCACCCGTTCCAGCAGGGTTTCGGCGCGCTGGCGAATGCGTGGTCGCTGCCAATGGGGCCTGTGGGCGGCCAGGGTGTCCGTCAGGTGTGCGCCGATCGTGAGCAGCGGGTTGAGGCGGGTCATCGGGTCCTGGAACACCAGGGCCACGGCCTCTCCTCGCAGGTGACTGAGGGCCTTGGGCTGCA
>JBEIQU010000060.1:0-8375 GCA_040376355.1 Prochloraceae cyanobacterium
CAGGTAGTCGAAGGGGCCAAGGCGCTTGCTCTCCTCCTCGAACACCCGGATGAACTCCGTGCCAATCAGCTTGCGTTTCTCCTCCGGATCGGTGATGCCGGCCAGCTTGTTGATGAAGCGCTCACGAGCGTTGATGTACTCGACGCGGATGTGGAATTTGCGATCGAAGAAGTCCATCAGGAACTCCGGCTCGCCTTTGCGCATGAAGCCCTGATCGATGAACATGCAGGTGAGCTGATCACCGATCGCCTTATGCAGCAGAAAGGCGAGAGTGGAGGAGTCCACACCACCGGACAGTGCCAGCAGCACCCGCTTGTCGCCCACCTGGCGACGCACATCCGCCACCGCTTCGTCGATGAAGGCGGCCGTGGTCCAGTCGGGCACGCAGCCACAGATGTGATAGACGAAGTTGCGCAGCAGGGCCATGCCGCACACCGAATGCACCACCTCCGGGTGGAACTGCACGCCATAGAGCCGCCGGCTGTGGTCCGCCACTGCAGCCTCGGGGGTGTTGTCGGTGTGGGCCAGGCGCACGAAGCCGCTGGGCAACCGCTCCACCGAGTCGCCATGGCTCATCCACATCGTCGAGCCTTCGTCGACGTTGGTGAGCAGGTCCGTGGGGTCGTCCACGTAGAGCGGTGCCTTGCCGTATTCGGCACGGCCGGCGGCCACCACCGATCCCCCCAGCTGCTGCACCATCAGCTGCATGCCATAACAAACCCCCAGCACCGGGATGCCCAGATTCCAGAGCTCGGGATCGCATAGGGGGGCGTGCTCCGCGTACACCGAACTGGGCCCCCCGCTCAGGATGATTCCCTTAGGGTTAATGGCCTTGAGCTCGGCCGCCGTGGTGCTGTAGCCCATCACCAGCGAGTACACCTCGGTTTCCCGCACCCGCCGGGCGATCAGCTCGGAATATTGCGAGCCGAAATCAAGAATCACGATCGCCGGGTGGCGATTGGTTTCTCCAATGGCAGGGGTACTCACGTGCGGCCCGGGCAGTGACTTCACCCTAGATCTCGGTCCTGGAGGCGCTGCAGCAACGTTTGCCCCTCCGGGCCCATGGCGCAGATCTGACGACTGCGGTCAAACAGCACCGCCCCCACCTGCAGATCGTGCTGACCATGGCGGGCCAGATAGGCCCGGCTGCGCCGCTCCACCGCGGCGGCCACCCGGTGGCGCAGGGCCCCGGCGGCATCGGCATCCCAGGCCGCCAAGCGCTGCAGAGCCTCCTCCACACTCGCGGCCGTGGCCAGCCCCTGCAGCTGCTCCGGCGGCAACCCCTGTAGGGCCCCCTGGCAGGTCAGCACCTCCAGTCGGCCATCCGCCAGATGGTGGTGGGTGTGGAAGATGCCGCCCGCCAACTTGATCAACTTGCCCTGATAGCCGAACAGCAGCAGGCGCCGCAGCCCCTGCTCCGCCGCCGCCACCAGCAGCGGGCCGATCCAGTTCCCGGCCTTGAGCAGCAGCGCCGGCGGCAGCCCCATCCGGGGGGCCAACTCCAGGCCGTTCTCCCCGATCACCAGCACCAGATCGCCGCCGCAGGCAGGATCCTGGGCCCATTGGCGCAGCTGCTCGAGGGCCCGGGCCAGCTGGTCGGGATCGGCGCTGCGTTGCACCTCCGCCTGGGTGCCGATCAGGGCCAGCCCCTCCACCACACCGAAGGCGGCGTTGCTGGTGCGTTGGGCCAACGCCCGCCCCCCCGGCAGGGTGATGCGCAGCACCAGGGCACGCCCCTCCGGCACCCGGGGCCGCAGATTGCACTCCAGCAGCTGACGGGCATAGGCGGAAAGGCAGGCTTCGGCGGTGTGAGCGTTGACGCCCACCCCCTCACCGGGCTCCAGCTGCAGCCAAGCGGCCCCCGGCTTCAGCTCCGTCCAGCGGGCCTCCACCCAGACCGGCAAACCGCGGGTGAGATCCAAGCCGTCGCCAGGCTCACAGCGGGCCATCCCCAGGGCACGATCCCCACCGAGCCGAGCGGCGGCCTCCACCGGCACGGGCACCAGAGCGGCCGTGGGATCGTCGGGCCGCAGCTGCAGCAAGGGGCGCGGCTCAAACGGCTGATCGAGCAGGGGGCCCAGGGCCGCGACGGCGGCCGCGGTCAGCCACACCGGCAGGGTGAAGCCCGGTTCAGCCATCAACGGCGGCCTGGAAGAAGGTCATTTTTTAAGGTGGTGGATTGGCCGCCCACCGGCCCCACAGCGCACCACCAGCCTCTTCCATGCAGGACAAACTCACTCTGATGATTCCGGGCCCGACCCCGGTGCCGGAAACCGTCCTGCAGGCGATGGCCCGGCACCCGATCGGGCACCGCAGCGCCGACTTCCAGAAGATCGTGCGCCGCACCACCGAGCAACTGCAGTGGCTGCATCAAACCAAGAACGACGTGCTGGTGATCACCGGCAGCGGCACCGCCGCCATGGAGGCCGGCATCATCAACGTGCTGAGCCGCGGCGACAAGGTGCTCTGCGGTGACAACGGCAAATTCGGTGAGCGCTGGGTGAAGGTGGCCAAGGCCTATGGCCTGGATGTGCAGGTGATCAAGGCCGAGTGGGGCCAACCCCTGGATCCCGAAGCCTTCCGCGCCGCCCTGGAGGCCGACAGCGCCAAGGCCATCAAGGCCGTGATCCTGACCCACTCGGAGACCTCCACCGGGGTGATCAATGACCTGGAAAGCATCGCCCGCCATGTGAAGGCCCATGGCACGGCCCTCACCATCGCCGACTGCGTCACCAGCCTGGGGGCCTGCAACGTGCCCATGGATGCCTGGGGCATCGACGTGATCGGCTCCGGCTCCCAGAAGGGCTACATGATGCCGCCGGGCCTGGCCTTCGTGGCCGTGAGCGAGCGGGCCTGGGCCGCCTATGAGCGCTCCGACCTTCCGAAGTTCTATCTGGATCTCGGCAAGTACCGCAAATCCGCCCACGCGGATAGCAACCCCTTCACCCCCGCCATCAACCTCTATTTCGCCCTGCAGGCGGCCCTAGAGATGATGCAGGCGGAGGGGCTGGAGGCCATCTTTGCCCGCCACGCCCGTCACCGCGCCGCCGCCCAGGCGGGCATGCAGGCCATCGGCCTGCCCCTCTACGCCGCTGCAGGCCACGGCAGCCCGGCGATCACCGCCGTGGCGCCCCAAGGGATCGACGCCGAGAGCCTGCGCAAGAAGGTGAAGGAGCGGTTCGACATCCTGCTGGCCGGCGGCCAGGACCACCTCAAAGGGCACGTGTTCCGCATTGGCCACCTGGGCTTTGTCTGCGACCGCGATGTGCTCACGGCCGTGGCCGCCATCGAAGCCACCTTGCAGGAGCTGGGCCTGCACAAGGGCACCCCGGGAGCCGGCGTTGCCGCCTGCGCCGCCGCCCTCGCCCGCTAACCTGCCATGCAGCAAGGAACTGCCCCTGCAGTTCCTTGCATTTTGCGGGTGTAATTCAGTGGTAGAATGTCAGCTTCCCAAGCTGAACGTCGCCGGTTCGAGCCCGGTCACCCGCTTGCAATTAATTATAATAATGAATCAACAATACGCTGATTAAGCCCGGGGCTTAATCAGCTGTAGGACCTGAGGGCCAACGCTTCCGGCGCGGCGCTCACAATCCAGGGCCTGCAAGATGGCGCGACCGGCGACATCCAACTCACCCGCGGCTGCAGCAGCTTCGGCAACCGCTTCATAACCGGCAGCTTCTTTCAGCAGTTCGTCGCGACGGGCCGTTGGTGCGGGCGCCTGGCGAGTCGCTTGCATGCCAAGTTCAGAGCGTGGCCCGATCGTACCCCTCACCGCCGGCCATGGCTGGAGAGGGCGCCAGCCATCGCCAAATCAGCACAGAGGTGGATTAGGTGCCGGGCTCTTCACGATTGCCGCCCAGTTCAGCAATCTGGGTGCGGAGTTGTTCGATGCGCTGGGCGTCGCCGCGGGTCATGGCCACCGCGAGGGCAAATTCCAGCTTCTCGAGCTGATGGCCACCTTCCGCGTAGGCGCGGGTGGTCGTAGAGCCAGGGCCTGAGGTCTGACAGGCCGGTGTGGCAGCGGGGCGATGGCTGGTAGGGAAGGCCATGGTTCGCTTTCTTCCCATTGTGTCATCGCTGGCAAGCCGTCAGGCGGCCAGATCCCCCGGCATGTGCTCATCCCGCCACAGGGGTTCAGCGGTCGACAGCTCCTCGCTGCCCTCCATCGGTTGCTCCAGCAGGCTGCGGCAATCGGCCAGCAGGGCCGACACCTTGTCCAGGCGCAGCAGATCGTCGGGATCAGCCTCGGGCTGGCCGCCCACCTGATCGAGCTGCAGCTGCAGAGCGCCAAGTCGCTGCTCCAGCTTCACCAGCCGCTGCGAGAGAGCTGCCACGGTCTGAGCCAAATCCTCCGTGGTGCGGGTGATCCGGAAGGACACCGATTCGCCGGTCATCGGGACTGGGTCAACTGCCCCCGATGACACCACAGAAATCCACGGCCAGCCAGCAGACTTTGCCGGTGATCGAGGCCACCGTCATGAGCTCCCCCCTGCACCTACTGGCCTATCTGCTGGCCGGCCTAGGGGGTGGCTTGCTGGCCCTGCGCAGTGGCATCCCAGCGGCACCCCTGGCGGGGGCCCTGCTGGGGGCAGGCTTGGTGAGCCTGAGCGGACGCCTCGACCTAGCCCAATGGCCTCTGGGCACCCGCACGGCCCTAGAAATCGGCATCGGCACCGTGATCGGCACCAGCCTCACCAGCACCGCCCTCACGGAACTGCGGCAGCTGTGGAAACCGGCGCTATTGATCACCCTCACCCTGATGGCGGCCGGCCTGTTGGTGGGGCTGCTCTGCAGCCGGCTGCTGGGCATGGACCCGCTGGTGGCCCTGCTGGGGGCCGCCCCCGGGGGCATCAGCGGCATGAGCCTGGTGGGGGCCGAATTTGGGGTTGGGGCTCCGGTGGCCGCCCTGCATGCGGTACGGCTGATCACGGTGTTGCTGGTGCTGCCGATCACGGTGCGCCTGCTGGTGGGTCCTGCGACCCCCCCTGGATGACGGCGTCCACCCTCGTTACCTTGGGCGCCACGCTTCACCCTGATCCGATGGCCCGTCTCCAACCAGTCCGCCTGATGGCTCTGGCCCTGTTGGGGTGGGCCGGATGGTCCGTCAACCCCGCGGCGGCCCAGGGGGTCGACCTCAGCTCCCCCGGCGCCAAGGGGGCCCGGGTGTACTGCACCATGCGCAGCTCCGGCAACAGCCACGACGTGAGCTGGACGGCGGCCTACGCCCTGATCAAACGCCAGAGCGCTTCGCTGTTCAAAACCTCCCCGGAGCACGCCGCGGTGATGATCACGGAGGCCGTGGTGAACAACCCCGGCAGCTTCCCCGACTGCGGCAAGTACCTCGGTGACCTCTACACCAACACGGTCAATCGTCAGAAACAGGCTGCTGAGGGCTCCAGCACGGGCACCACAACGGCCTCCAGCAGCACCGCAGCCAGCTCATCCGCCAGCAGCCCTGCCGCTGCCGCCGGTCCGCGCGATCGCTACGCCTATTAAGCGATCCCTCGCCCTGGGTCTGGCCCTGCTGGTGGGGGGGTGCGTCAGCGCCCCGCCGGAACCGGGCCAACGGGCCGCCACCCCGGGGGATTGCCTGCGCAAGGTGCAGATCGATCAGCTCGATGCCGCCTTGCAGCGCTGCAATGCCGTGGTGACAGCGCTGCCTGACGATCCGCAACCCCGCAACGACCGCTCCCTGCTCTACAGCCTGGCGGGCAACAACGCCGCCGCCTGCCGCGACAGCTTCAAGGCTGCTGAGCTGCTCGAGCGGCAGCGCAAGGTGCACCGGCAGGACCCCGACCAGGGGCCACCGCCGGATCGCGTCCTCGCCGAGGAGATCAGCCTGCGCCAGCGGAGCTGCCGGCGGCTCACCAATCGGCCAGCAGCTGCCGCACCATCGCCGGTAAGGCCTGCCGCGCCAAAACCGTAGAGCGACGCTGCAGCAGCAGCTCAATGCGCTCCGCCTTGCTGGCAATCAATCCATCCACCAGCTGATCCGCCAGTCCCAACTGCATCCAGTGGCTGTGCAGGCTGCTGCCCATGCCAATGCGGTGGCAGCGATCCTCCGCCTGCTCGGCGTCGCCAGGGGTCCAGGGGCGCTCCAACAGCACCACATGGCGGGCCCGGTGCAGGGTGAACCCCAGGCCACCGGTACCGAAGGTGCTGATCAACAGCGGCTGCTCACCGCGCTGAAAGCCATCCACCAGCCGCTGCCGATCGGCCACGGGCTGGCGGCCGGTGAGCAGCGCACCACCCAACTGGGCCTGCAGCAGTTCCGCCGCCGCCACAAAAGCAGTGAACAACACCACGCTCTCCCCTTCGGCCAGCAGCCGCTGCACCAGGGCCGCCGCCGCTGGCAGCTTGTAATGAGCCGCGATCTGACGCAGGGCCGTGAACACCGCCAGGGCTTCGGCATCACGCCGCACCAGGCCCGCTGCCGCCCGGCGGCGGTAATCCTCCACCGTGAGGCGGAGGCGATGCTCAAACCCCTGCCCCTCGGCCTCGCTGAGCTGCACGGGATACAGCTGACGCTGCTTGGGAGGCAGATCCAGGCAATCCTGCTTGCGGCGATGCAACAACAACGGCCTGGTGAGGCGCCGCAGTTCCTCCAGGTGCGTGGCCCCCTGGGCGAGCCACTGACGCTGGCCGCCCCGCTCACTCCAATGGCCGTGGCAGTAGCGCTCCTCGAAGGCCCGCTGGTCCATGGCCAGGGGATGGCCAATGGCCGCCAATAGGGGAAAAAGCTGGGCTGGGCGCCCGTTTTTCATCGGGGTTCCCGTCAGCAGCCAGGCGGCACGCAAGCGCGGATGACGGCTCAAACGCAGAAAGGCCCGGGTGCGCTGGCTGCTGAGGTTCTGGGCGAAATGGGCCTCATCGGCGATCAGCACCGTTCCCGCTTCGGGCAGATTCTCGGGGAGCTGCGCCCAGCTGAGCAGCTCCAGCCGCAGCTGCAGCGCGGCGGCCTCTTGAAGCCAATGGGCATGCAGGCCGCTGGGGGCGATCACGACAATCCGGCAGTCGGCCGCTCGCACCAGGGCGCGGGCGGCCACCAGGGCCGTGAGCGTCTTGCCGAGGCCCATGGCATCCGCCAGCAGGGCACCACGCCGCGCCAACAGCCAACGCGCCGCAGCCCGCTGGTGGGCAAACAGCTGGCGCCCATCCGGAAGGGGCTGCTCGAGGTCCGCCACGGCCACCAGGTGCCGGTGGGGCGGCAAGGGGGGCAAGGGCTGCCGCAGCCAGGCAAACCACTGGGGCAGGGGGGGCTCGAGGCTGAAGCGCTGCCCGAACTGGCGCTCCAACACCGCCGCCGCCGCCAACGGAAACTCCCAGCAACCGAGCCGGGGGCGCCAGTGGCCCCGCGGCCGCACCGCCCGCAGCTGCGCCTGGGTCACCGCATCAAACGGCAGCAGCAACTGAATCGTGCCGGTGTCACCCAGCCGCATCACACAGCGCTGCTGCACTGGCGGACCGCTTGGCGCAACAGCTATCAAACTAGCTGGCCTGTGGAAAGATGCAAGTTTTTCCAAACATCTGCCAAAGTGCAGTCTTCGACACATTGACATCCCAGCCACTACGGGCAAACTCGCGCCAACCGAGCCGATCGGATGCACGCCAGGGATGCAGTTTTCCTTGAAGATCTGTGCCCCAAACTTCGTGTTCGACGCTGGCGACAATCACTGCATAGCTATACGCACAAAACCTGCATTTATTGCGGCAAACCATCCGAATCCATCGACCACGTTCTGCCCCAGAGTCGCGGCGGCCTGAGCGTGACCGAAAACTGCGTACCCGCCTGCCTGGCCTGCAACGGCCATAAGAGCGATGCCGACGCCTTTGAGTGGTACCGGCGCCAACGCTTCTATGACCCGCGCCGGGCCATGGCGATCCGCGCCTGGATGGATGGCGACCTGCGGCTGGCGATGCGGCTGCTGCAGTGGGCCAACCCCCAGTTGCAACCGCAGCGGGAACCGCAACGCCACACCCCAGCCAGTGCTCCCATCCCCCTACACGGGGGGATGCTGCAGCCTCAGGCCGCCTGAGGGTGGGCCCGCAACGCCTTACCAGACCCGACAGGCGGCCGCACCGTTGTGGCGCTGGCAGATGTCGGCCTGTGCCTGGGGCTGCTCCGGAGCCAACAGCAAGGCCGCCAGCAGACCGGCCAACACCGCCGGTGCCACCAACTGGCGCACCCGCAACCGGGGCATCACCGGGGCCCCTGCGGCCAGGCTGGGGTGAAAAGCGGAGGGAGTAGAGAAACAGGAGGCCGTCACAGGACCAACGCAGCGGTGATACAGGTGTACTCATGACCGCTGGGGCTGTCAACCCCCGGGCCCGCGTGCTGGTGATCGGCGGCGGCTACAGCGGTCTGCGCTTTGGCC
>JBEIQU010000155.1:0-4592 GCA_040376355.1 Prochloraceae cyanobacterium
GGAGCGATCAAGGCAAAGCCCAACAGGGCCGCCCAGCGCCAGCCGGGCTGGGGATGGGCGCCGGACACCATCAAATGTCCAGCTGCGCCAGATCCAATTCAGCGCTGTGGGTTTCAATGAACTCGCGGCGGGGGGCCACCTTGTCGCCCATCAGGATCGTGAAAATACGGTCGGCCTGGGCGGCGTCTTCGATTTCCACGCGCTTCATCATGCGGGTGGTGGGATCCATGGTGGTTTCCCACAACTGCTTGGGCATCATTTCGCCCAGGCCCTTGAAGCGCTGGATCGTGAAATTAGCCTTTTCGCCGAACCCTTCGATGGTGGCCTTGAGGTCGGCTTCGTTGTAGCAATAGGTGTGGTTTTTGCCGCGCTCCACTTTGTAGAGCGGCGGGCAAGCGATGTAGATGTAGCCGCCCTCCACCAGGGCCTTCTGGTAGCGGTAGAAGAAGGTGAGCAGCAGCGTGCGGATGTGGGCACCGTCCACGTCGGCATCGGTCATGATCACGATGCGGTGGTAGCGGAGATTCTTCTCATCGAACTCCTCGCCTTTGATGCCTAGACCGAGGGCCGTGATCAGGGCCTGAATCTCGGTGTTCTTGTAGATCTTGGCGTCGTCGGTTTTCTCAATGTTGAGGATCTTGCCCCGCAGAGGAAGGATCGCCTGGAAGCGCCGATCGCGGCCCTGCTTGGCGGAGCCACCGGCGGAATCGCCCTCCACGATGTAGATCTCGGATTCGCCGGGATC
Organism: Prochloraceae cyanobacterium; assembly: GCA_040376355.1. Lineage (GTDB taxonomy): Bacteria > Cyanobacteriota > Cyanobacteriia > PCC-6307 > Cyanobiaceae > Vulcanococcus. The sequence goes on from JBEIQU010000155.1 coordinate 746, forward strand.
ACGGGAGGAGCAATCGGCCAACTTGCCGGGGAGGGTGGAGCTCTCCAGCACGCTCTTGCGGCGCACCAGCTCGCGGGCACGGCGGGCGGCCTCAGCGGCGTTGTAAGCCTGAATCGCCTTCTCCAGGATCAGATCGATCACCGAAGGGTTGAACTCCAGGTATTCCCCCAGGGCTTCACCCACCAGGGAATCGACAATGCCGCGCACCTCGGTGTTGCCGAGCTTGGTTTTGGTCTGCCCCTCAAACTCCGGCTCCGGCACCTTCACCGACAGCACGGCGGTGAGACCTTCGCGGATGTTCTCGCCCGCCAGGTTGGCATCCGCATCCTTGCGCTTGCCGCGCTTCTTGGCGAAGGCATTGAGGGTGCGGGTGAGCACCGTTTTCAAGCCCTCGATGTGGGTGCCGCCATCCACGGTGCGGATGTTGTTGGCAAACCCAAAGATGTTGTCGGAGTAGGCATCCACGCACCACTGCAGGGCGGCCTCCACCTGCACCCCGTCCTTCTCGGAGTTGACATAAATAATGTCGGGGTGGAGCGGATCCTTCTCCGCATTCATGTAGGCGACGTACTCCTTGATGCCGCCTTCGTAGTGATAGATCTCCTCGTGGGGCTCGCCGTCGGCGCTGCGGGCAGCGGGGCGCTCGTCGCGGAACACGATCTTGACGCCACCGTTGAGGTAGGCGAGCTCCCGCAGGCGACCCGACAGGGTGTGGTAATCGAACTCAATGCCGACGCTGAAGATCTCAATGTCGGGCAGGAATCGCACGGACGTGCCGGTGCGCTTGGGGTCTGCGGCGGGCTTGGAGGCCAGGGTGCCGATCGGAGCGCCACGCTCAAAGCGCTGGTTGTGCTCCTGGCCCTGGCGGTGAACGGTGACCTCCACCCACTCCGAGAGGGCATTCACCACCGACACGCCCACGCCGTGCAGGCCGCCGGACACCTTGTAACCACCGGCGCCGAATTTGCCGCCGGCGTGCAACACGGTGAGCACCGTCTCCAGGGCGCTCTTACCGGTGCGCGGGTGCACATCGGTGGGGATGCCGCGGCCGTTGTCGGTCACGGAGCAGCTGCCGTCCTCGTTGAGGACGACGAGGATCTGATCGCAATGGCCCGCCAGGGCCTCGTCCACCGAGTTGTCGACCACCTCGTACACCAGGTGGTGCAAACCACGGGGCCCGGTGGAGCCGATGTACATGCCTGGCCGCTTGCGCACCGGCTCCAGGCCTTCCAACACCTGGATCTGCTCGGCGCCGTAGGCGGCCTCAACTTTCGTGGCTTCGCTCATGGGTTGCGGCAGGGGCACGTCCTGTTGCCGGATGTGCCCAATGGCACCCGCGGCAAGGGCTAGGGAGGCGCGAAAAGGGCGTGCCTTGAGGCCCAATCTACCACCGCCGCAATGGAGGCGCCCCTAGGGGCCTCTAACGGGCAATTTCAGCCAGGGGTGCATCCTGCCCCTTGGAACCTCCCTGGCCAGCACGGCGTCAGAGTGCACCGGTGAACGCCGATCTCCCCCTCCTGATCGTGCTGCTGGGGCCCACCGCCAGTGGCAAGACCGACCTGGGCATCGCCATCGCCCAGGCCCTGGATCTGGCGGTGTTGTCGGTGGATTCGCGCCAGCTCTATCAAGAGATGGACATCGGCACCGCTAAACCCACGGCGGGCCAGCGCGCAGCGGTGCGCCACGAACTGCTGGACCTGCGGCGACCCGACCAACCGATCAACCTGCAGGAATTCCGCGCCGAGGCCGACCGGGCCATTGCCGCCGAACACCACCGCCGCGGCATCGCCCTACTGGTGGGGGGCAGCGGCCTCTATCTGAAGGCGATCAGCCAGGGCATGGCACCGCCGGCGGTACCGCCGCAACCGCTGCTGCGCCAGCAGCTGGAGGCCCTGGGCCAGCCGCTCTGCCACCAGCTGCTGGCGGCAGCGGACCCCACCGCGGCGGCACGGATCATGCCCCGCGATGCCGTGCGCACCCAGCGGGCCCTGGAGGTGCTGTACGCCACTGGGATGCCCCTGAGCACGCAACAGGGGGCGACGCCACCGCCCTGGCGGGTGCTGGAACTGGGGCTCAACCCCGTGGATCTCAAACAGCGGATCAGCACCCGCACCGCTCAGCTCTATGCCGATGGGCTGGTGGAGGAAACCCGCCGGCTGATCGCGCGCTACGGCAGCGGCTGCCCGCTGCTGGACACCATCGGCTATGGGGAAGCCAAGGCCCAGCTGCGGGGGGAACTCAGCCCCCAGGAGGCGATCGCCCTCACCACCCGCCGCACGCTTCAGTTCGCCAAACGCCAGCGCACCTGGTTCCGCCGCCAACACGATCCGCTGTGGCTGGATGCCCACCCGAATGCGGCTCCGTTGCAGCAAGCCTTGTCGGCGATCGCGCGCGTCCTAGGGTGAAGGGTGATTGTTCATCCCGTCCAACTCGCCCGCCTGAATGCCACCCCGTCCCCGTTTTGACCGCCGCGCTCCAGTTCGGGAGCTCCCCAACATCAACGACCGCATCAGTTACCCCCAGCTACGGGTGGTGGATGCAGACGGCAGTCAGCTGGGGGTGATCACCCGGGAAGCGGCCCTCGAGGTGGCCAAGGATCGCGAGCTGGATCTGGTGTTGGTGAGTGAGAAGGCTGACCCACCGGTCTGCCGGATCATGGACTACGGCAAATACAAGTTCGAGCAGGAAAAGAAGGCCAAAGAAGCCAAGAAGAAGTCGCATCAGACCGAAGTGAAGGAGGTCAAGATGCGCTACAAAATCGACCAGCACGACTACGACGTGCGCATCGGCCAGGCCGTGCGCTTCCTCAAGGCCGGCGACAAGGTGAAGTGCACCGTGATCTTCCGGGGCCGCGAGATCCAGCACACCGCCCTGGCGGAGGTGCTGCTGATGCGCATGGCCAAGGACCTTGAGGAAAAAGCCGAGATCCAGCAGGAGCCCAAGCGCGAGGGCCGCAACATGATCATGTTCCTGACGCCGCGTAAAACACCGCTGGCCAAGGAGAAGGAGGCCGCCGCCGCCGCCGGCAAGGCGGTGCGCACGATCGAAACCCCCCGCCAGGCAGCCGCTGCCGCCGCCGCCTCAGAGGCTGCCGGCGAATAGCTCCAGCAGGGCACTCCAGCCGGCGGCCGCTGCCTCGGGGTGGTAATCGCCCCGGGCGGCGCACATGTAGCCGTGGCCGGCCCCGGGGGCGATCAGCAACCGATGCCGCGCCTGGGGGCTGGCGGGATCCTGGCCTGCATTGGCTGCCCGTAGGGCCCGTTCGATCGCCGTGAGCTCCTCGGGCGGCATCAACGGATCGGCATCGCCGCAGAAACACCACAGGCGGCCGGGAATCTGCGGCACCAGCTCCAGGCTGGGGGGTCCGCCGCCAGGCCGGCCGCTGGACACGCCCGCGCCATAGAAATCAGCGCTGGCGGCGATCACCGGCAGGGTGGCCGCCAGCAGCGCCAGATGCCCCCCAAAGCAAAAGCCCACACAGCCCAGGGGCTTCTGCGCCAAGCCATCGGCGGCATGGGCCGTCTGCATCCAGGCCGCGGCGGCGGCCACATCGCTGAGCAGCTGATCCGCCTGCACTTGATCCTTGTGCCGGCGGCCCTCCGCCAGGCCAGCGGCGTCGTAGGGCACTGCCAACTGCGGTGCCGTGCGCCAGAAGGTGCTGATGGCCAGGGCGGCATAGCCCTCCTGGGCCAGGCGCTCCGCCACGCTGCGCACCCAGTCATTCACGCCGAACACCTCCGGGAGCACCAGCACGGCCGCCCTGGGGGAACCGGCCGGCCGGACCCACCAGGCGGGCATCACGCCACCGGGCACCGGCACATCGACCCAGCTGGAGGCCACAGGCGAA
>JBEIQU010000102.1:0-6012 GCA_040376355.1 Prochloraceae cyanobacterium
CAGCCGGGTTGGGATCCTCACCGGCCAGGCGCGAATCCAGCGTGATGTTGTTCAGGGCGGCTGCACCACCGGCCAGGGTGGGCATCACAAACTTGCCGGCTTTGTTCTGCACAGCAGCGGCCTTGATCGGGCCGCGCACGAAGGCCTGGTTGATGTAGCCGATGGCGCCGGGGGTGTTGCTGATCACACCGGCCACGCCCTCGTTGCCCTTACCGCCCACGCCCACGGGCCACTTGACGCTCTTGCCTTCACCCACCTTGCTCTTCCATTCGGAGGAGAAGGCGCTCAGGGAGTTGGTGAAGGCAAAGGTGGTACCGGAGCCGTCGGAACGGTGGGCCACGGTGATCTTGCCCTTACCGCACTTGAGCTGATCCCAGGTTTTGATCTCACCCAGGAAGATGTCCACCACCTGCTTCTGGGTGAGCTTGAGGCCGTTGCAATCGGCCTTGTTGAAGGCCACGGCAATGGTGCCGCCCACGGCGGGGAACTGCACCACACCACGCTTCACCTTGGCGGCTTCCGAGGCCTTGATCGGCTCGTCGGTGGCGCCGAAATCCACGGAGCCGGCCACGTACTGGCGCACGCCAGCACCGGAACCCACGGACTGATAGTTCACTTTGATGCCCAGACCAGCGGCACCGGCGAAGGCGCGCTGGTAGAAGGGGGCCGGGAAGGAGGCGCCAGCGCCGTTGATGGCGGTCTGGGCGATGGCGGCACCAGCCACACCCAGGCTGGAGAGGATGCCGATGGAAAGGGCCTTCTTCGCGAAGGTCATGGAAGCAACCGAACGGGAGCCCCCAACGTCTAAACAGCGGCAGACCCCCCAGGGTTAGGGCTTGGTTAAGGGTGCGTGAAGGCTTGGTTGCCGGCGACAGCGGCATGTATTAGTGCGCACGGGAGCTTTGGGGAAGGGACAGCCCCAAACCGTGGCGCGAAGCTGGATGAACCCTGATGCCAGAACGGATCTGGCGCTATACGGTGAGCACTTGTTCCGCCTGAGCCCATGGTTCCATCCCTCGCCGAGCTGCACCCCAACCCTGGATGGGCAGCCACCAGCCCTGCCATCACCACGCCGATCACCGACACCGTCGGCAAGCACTGCATCCTCGAGCTCTACCAGTGCCGAGGCGATCGTCTTGACGACGAAGCCTTTCTCCGCAGCAGCATCACCCTGGCCGTGCAACAGGCCGGTGCCACGCTGCTGCAGCTGATCAGCCATCGCTTCAGCCCCCAAGGTGTAACCGCCCTGGCCCTACTGGCGGAATCGCATCTGTCGATTCACACCTGGCCGGAATCCGGCTATGCCGCCGTGGATGTGTTCACCTGCGGCGATCACACCATGCCCGAGCGGGCCTGTCAGCGGTTGATCGCCGACCTGCAGGCGGGTGACCATCGCCTGCGCAGCTTCCGGCGGCAGACGCCCGAGGCGCTGGCTGGGCTCGAGCGCGATCCCCGCTGACGCCGGGGGCTCAGGGGCAACAGGGGGCCGCTGGAGCACCGCAGCCCGCGGCCACCGCCCCCAGCCAACCCTGGAGCTGCTCCAGGGCCGCGGGCCGCAGGCGGTAGTAGACCCAACGGCCCTGCTCCCGCGCCTCGATCAGCCCCGCCTCCCGCATCACCTTGAGGTGAAACGACAGGCGCGACTGGGCCAGCCCCAACCCCTGGGTTAAGTCGCACACACAGCGCTCGCCGCCCCCCAGGGCCTGCACCACCTCGAGCCGCACCGGATCCGCCAGGGCCTTGAACAGCTGGCGGGCCTGCTCCAGATCGCCTGTGGTGGTTGGCGCTACGGCGAGGGAAGGCATGGCGATGGCGTTGCCGTTTGGCGCAGGTTAAGGCGAGCAAGCACTCAGATCAACCAGACTTGATGCATCAACCAGCGTTGATCTAAGGTCGGCGCCACCTGCCTGCAGAGGGTCATGCGCATCGGCATCAATGGCTTTGGCCGCATCGGACGGCTGGTGTTCCGCGCCCTCTGGGGGCGGCCCGGCATCGAGATCGTGCACGTGAACGACAACGGCGGTGACGCCGCCACCGCCGCCCACCTGCTCGCCTTCGATTCAGTGCACGGCCGCTGGCATCAGGCCGTGAACCCCAACCACCACGGGTTCTGGGTGGGGGAGCAGGCCATCTCCTACAGCCAGCACGCCAATCCCACCGCCGTGCCCTGGGGCGAGGCCGGCGTGGAACTGGTGTTGGAGTGCAGCGGCCGCTTCAAAACCCCCGACACCCTCAACCCCTACTTCGAGCAACTGGGGCTGAAGCGGGTGGTGGTGGCGTGCCCCGTGAAGGGGGAGGTGGCCGGCAGCGAAGCGCTCAACGTGGTGTACGGCATCAACCACCACCTCTACGAACCCGAACGGCACCGGCTGGTGACCGCCGCCTCCTGCACCACCAACTGCCTGGCGCCCGTGGTGAAGGTGGTGCACGAGACCTTCGGCATCCGCCATGGATCGATCACCACCCTCCACGATGTGACCAACACCCAGGTGGTGGTGGATGGCTTCAAGAGCGATCTGCGCCGCGCCCGCTCCTGCCTGCAGAGCCTGATCCCCACCACCACCGGATCGGCCAAGGCCATCGGCCTGATCTTTCCGGAGCTGCAGGGCAAGCTGAACGGCCACGCCGTGCGGGTGCCCCTGCTCAACGCCTCCCTCACCGATGCGGTGTTCGAGCTGGAGCAGGCCACCACGGTGGAGGCGGTGAACGCCGCCTTCGAACAAGCAGCCCAGGGCCCCCTGCGGGGCATCCTCGGCTACGAAACCCGGCCGCTGGTATCGGTCGACTACGTGAACGACAACCGCAGCGCCATCGTCGACGCAGCGTCGACGATGGTCGTCAACGGCACCCAATTGAAGGTGTACGCCTGGTACGACAACGAGTGGGGCTACAGCTCCCGCATGGCCGACCTGGTGTGTCATGTGGCCCTGCTGGATGAACGCTGAGGCTCAGCAGACATGAAACAGCTCTCTGCCCTGCAGCAATACGGGGTTGTCACCGCCAACTACTGGGCCTTCACCCTCACCGATGGGGCCCTGCGGATGCTGGTGGTGTTCCACTTCCACCAGCTCGGCTACAGCACCCTTGAGATCGCCTTTCTGTTTCTGTTCTATGAATTCTTCGGCATCGTCACCAACCTCACCGGCGGCTGGCTGGGGGCGCGGTTTGGCCTAAGGCTCACCCTCTGGGCCGGCACGCTGCTGCAGGTGGCGGCCCTGCTGCTGCTGATCCCCGTGGCCGACAGCTGGCCCAAGGGGTTGAGCGTGCTCTACGTGATGGGGGCCCAGGCCATCAGCGGCATCGCCAAGGACCTCAACAAGATGAGCGCCAAGAGCGCCATCAAAACCGTGGCCAGCGAGGGGCAGCTGTTCCGCTGGGTGGCGATCCTCACTGGCTCCAAAAACGCCCTGAAGGGGGTGGGCTTTTTCCTCGGTGGCGTGCTGCTCACGGTCCTGGGCTTCAACCAGGCGGTGGCGGCCATGGCGGCGGGGCTGTTCCTCTCCTTCCTCGGCACGCTGATCCTGCCGGCCGACATCGGCCGCATGAAGCAGAAACCGGCGTTCACGGCGTTGTTCTCCCAGAGCGCCACCATCAACACCCTCTCGCTGGCGCGCTTCTTCCTGTTCGGCGCCCGCGATGTGTGGTTTGTGGTGGCATTGCCCGTGTTTCTCGAGGCCACCCTGGGCTGGCGCTTCTGGGAAGTGGGGGCCTTCATGGGCCTATGGGTGATCGGCTACGGCGTGGTGCAAGGGTCGGCACCGGCCCTGCGGCGCGCCTGGGGCCAGCAACGGCCACCGGGCGCTGCCGATCTCTGCTTCTGGAGCGCGCTGCTCACCGCCATCCCCGCCTTGATCGCCATCGGCCTCTGGCGCCAGGTGGCCCATCCGGCGGTGGCGGTGGTGGGGGGCCTGGTGGCCTTCGCCGTGGTGTTCGCCATGAATTCCTCCATCCACAGCTACCTGGTGCTCGCCACCAGCGATGCCGAAGCCGTGAGCCTCAACGTGGGCTTCTATTACATGGCCAACGCCGCCGGGCGGCTGCTGGGCACCCTGCTCTCGGGGGCGCTGTTCCTGGTGGGGGGCCTGCCCCTGTGCCTGTTGGCCTCCAGCGCCCTGGTGGCCCTGGCCTGGCTCAGCACCCAGCGGCTCAAGACAGCCTGAACAGCGCTCGGATCCGTTCGCCCTTGGTGGGGCAGAGCATCGGCGCGTAGTAGCGCACCGCCGCCCGCTCCACCTGCTCGGGGCTGATGCCGCTGAAATCGATGCCGGCCTGGGCGTATTGCAGATCCAGCTGGTTCGCCAGCTGGCTGCCGTTGAAACGGGTATCGATGCTGGCGCACAGCAGCTGGGCGTAGAGCCGCGCGGCACAGCCGGTGTTGCCATAGCTGGCCACGCACCCTCCGAGATCCGCGTCCGTGGCCGGGGCCTCCGATGACGGCGGCGGCGGCGGGGGCGGCGGCGGGAGCTGAGCCAGGCCAGGCGCGATGGGGGCCGCGACGAGCAGCGCGGCAGCCCGCAGCAGCTGGCTTCGCAACCGGGACCGGATCGGCCCGCTCACCGAAAGGCCTCCGGCCGGCAGCTGCGGTAACGCGCCACCGCATCCCTCTGCAAGGTGGGAAGAGGGGCCTTGTCGAGCAGATCGGGACTCACCTGCCGGATCGCGGCCGCAGTGCGGCGGAATGCCCCCTCAGCCTCCTGCAGCCGACGGGTCTGACGGGCCTCCCAGGCAGCACGGCGCCCTTGCTCCCGCTCCTGCCAGAGCGCCAGGGCCTGCTCGTACTGCTCCTGCTCGCTCTGTTGGTCGTAGATGGTGAGCCGGCTCTGCTCTTCAGGATCCAGGGGCCGAGGAGCCGGGCTGGCTGCGTAGATGTCTGCCTTGAGCGCCAACACCCCCTGACGATCGGTCTCAAAGCGAGCCAACAGCTGGGGAAGAGCCGCCTGATGGCGCTGGCACTGGGCCAGGGCCCGCTGGCGCTCCGCAGCCTGACGACGCTGTGCCTCCGTGGGGCCCCACTGGCATCCCGCCAGCAGGGAAAGGACCACCAGTGCGCCCATCAACCGGCGTTGACGCATCACTGGGTCGTGCAGGCCACCCCATGTTGGCAGGTGGCTCAGCGGGGATGACCCCATATGGGGGTATCTGGCGCCGCTCCACGGCGCGTAGCTCTGGAGAGGCAGAACCAGCACCCTTGCAAGATCCCACCAACGCCCGCAGCCTCGAGTCCCACCTCGCCAGCCTGCGCAGCGAACTTGAGCAGGCTCGCCAGAGCGGCAACCAGGCCAAGATCAACCACCTGGAAAGCGAACTCAAGGATCTGGAGGCCTACAAGGCCCACCACCCCGAAGACAGCAAAGACCCCACCCCGCTCGAGGTGTACTGCGACCTCAACCCCCAGGCCCCTGAGTGCCTCGTCTACGACGACTGAAACACCCCTCCATGACCACCCCGGCCAGCATCACCATCGGCGAACTTGAGGCCAACTACCAGCTGTATTGCAAGGCGTTGAAGATGCTGATCGCCGAAAAGCGATCGCTCAATAAAATCCAACGAACGGTGTGCTGGGGCAGGCTAGAAATCCTGCATCATTGCCTACCACGCCAGTACAAATCCCCCGACTATCTGTATGCCCAGCTGATTCGAATCAGCCAGGAACAAGCCGCCGAGGCCGCCCGCTGAGTCATACCCCTGGAGCCCCCATGGGAATCCAGGACGGCAGGCTCAAGAGCCCAGCATGAAGACAACAGCCCATACCCTTGTTGGTGCTGCAACGCAGCTCATTCAGTCTGGGTTAGAGAATCCCCTGTTGGATGCTGCGCTGCTCAGCCATCAACTGGCGGTCGATCCGTCACGACTGGACTCCGCCTTTTGGCAATGCCGGGGCAGAAGCTGCCGCGATGAGATCGACATCGGCCGTGCCAGCCGCCTGTTCAAGCTGCTGGGGGACAACCCCCTGCGGGACGCCGAAAGCACCGCTCGCCGTTGCGGTTTCCCTGGCCTATCAGAGGCCCAGCA
>JBEIQU010000181.1:0-4184 GCA_040376355.1 Prochloraceae cyanobacterium
CCCCTGGTGATCTGCTGGTGGTGAACAACACCCGTGTGCTCAAGGCGCGCCTCCAGGTGCGCCGCGTCAGCGGCGGCCAGGTGGAGCTGCTGGTGCTTGAGCCCGTGGCTGGCAGCGACTGGCTCTGCCTGGCCCGCCCGGCCAAACGGCTCAAACCCGGAGAGGTGCTGCAGCTGGAGCACCCCGGCCAACCCCCCTTAGAGCTGGAGGTGCGCGCCGTGGATGCCGCCAGCGGTGGCCGGGTGGTGCGCTTCCCGCAGCCCTGCACCACCCCCGAGGCGATCGAGGCCCTGCTGGCCCGCTACGGCACCATGCCGCTGCCGCCCTACATCCAGCAGCACAGCGACGACGACGACAGTCGCTATCAAACCCGTTACGCCTCCCGGCCGGGAGCCGTGGCCGCCCCCACGGCGGGCCTGCACCTCAGCGATGCGCTGCTGGAGGCGATCCGAGGCCGCGGCGTGGAGATCGCTGAAACCACCCTGCATGTGGGCCTCGGCACCTTCCGCCCGGTGGACACCGAAGACCTCACCCAGCTGGAATTGCACAGCGAATGGGTGGAGGTGAGCCCGGCCCTGGTGGAGGCGGTGCGGGCCTGCCGGGCCCGCGGCGGGCGGGTGATCGCAGTGGGCACCACCAGCGTGCGCAGCCTGGAGGCGGTGGCCCAGCTGCACGGCGGGGAACTGCGGCCCCACACGGGGCCGGTGAATCTGGTGATCCAACCGGGCTACCGCTTCGCGGTGGTGCAGGGCCTGCTCACCAACTTCCACCTGCCCAAAAGCTCGCTGCTGCTGCTGGTGAGCGCCCTGATCGGCCGTCGGAGGTTGCTGGAGCTCTACGAGGAGGCCAAGCGCCAGGGCTATCGCTTTTTCTCCTACGGCGATGCCATGTGGATCGCACCCGAGGCGGTGCTGGAGTCGGCGCGGCCCGCATGAAAAAGCCCCCGCCGGGGCGGGGGCTTAGGGCAGCACCGGTGACTCAGGCGGCGGCCAGGTTGGCGGCCACGAAGTCCCAGTTCACCAGCTTGTCGAGGAAGGTGGTGATGTAGTCGGGGCGGCGGTTCTGGTAGTCGAGGTAGTAGGCGTGCTCCCACACATCCATGGTGAGCAGGGCCTTCTGGCCGTGGGCGAGGGGCAGGTCGGCGTTGCCGGTCTTGGTCACCTTGAGGGTGCCGTTGTCGAGCACCAGCCAGGCCCAACCGCTGCCGAACTGGGTGGCGCCGGCGGCCTTGAACTGCTCCACGAAGGCGTCAAAGCTGCCGAAGTCGGCGTTGATCTTGTCGAGCAGGGCGCCGCTGGGGCTGCCGCCACCACCCGGCTTGATGCACTGCCAGTAGAAGCTGTGGTTCCACACCTGGGCAGCGTTGTTGAACACGCCAGCCTTGCCGGCGTCCCCGGCCACAGCGGTGATGGTGTCCTCGAGGCTCTTGCCCTCCAGATCGGTGCCGGCCACCAGGTTGTTGAGGTTGGTCACGTAAGCGTTGTGGTGCTTGCCGTGGTGGAACTCGAGGGTCTGGCGGGAGATGTGGGGCTCGAGCGCATCGAGGCCGTAGGGCAGCGCGGGCAGCGTATGAGCCATGACAGGGCGGTCGTAGGGAAGTGGAAGCGTGCTGGATCGTTCCGGCACCGGGCCGGAAAGCCGCGGCATCCTAACGATCACCTCTGGGCTGGACGGTGACGAGAACCGCCCTGCCGGCTGCGCTCAGCCCTTGATCTCCAGCAGTTCCACCTCAAACACCAGCGTGGCGTTGGGGGGAATCACCCCACCGGCACCGCGCTCGCCGTAGGCGAGGTCGGGGGGGATCACCAGCTTGCGCTTGCCGCCCACCTGCATGCCCGCCACGCCCTCATCCCAGCCCTTGATCACCCGGCCGGCGCCGAGGGGGAAGGAGAAGGGGCCGCGGCCATAGCTGCTGTCGAATTCCTTGCCGTTCTCGAGGGTGCCGCGGTAGTTCACCACCACGGTCTGGCCGGCCTTGGCCTCGGGGCCATCCCCCACGGTGATGTCGGTGATGCGGAGTCCGGTGGGGGTCATGCGTTCCTTGGGGATCACCAGTTCACCGCCCAGGGCAGCGGCATTGGCGAGTTGATCGCTGCCGCTGTCACTGGCCATGGTGAACAGGCTGGGGTTGGGGTCTTCCGGGTCCAGTTCGAAGGCGCTGATGGCGCTGGCCGCCGCCGATGCTGCGGTGGACGGGGCACTGGCCACCGCCTGTTGGGCCACGGGCGCCGCCGCCGCCACGGTGGAGGGGGCCACCAGCTGGCTCACCAGGGCGAGCAGCAGGCAGGCCACGCACACCGCCGAGCTGATCAGGATGTCGCGCATGCGGGTTCGAACCGGCCGTTGTCGGCGATTCTGCCCCAGCTGCCGCGGCTCAGTCGGGCACCTCGAAGCGCGCCTGGTTTTGGCGCAGCTGCTGCTCCAGCCGATCGATGCGGCCCCGCAGCTCATCCACCTCCCGCTGCCGGGCCAGCCCCAGCTCCAGGAGTAGATGGTCGAGGTTGCGCTCCATCTGGCGCTCCGCCTGCTTTTCCAGCTCCGGGTTGTCGCCCCGCAGGCTGGCCAGCACCGCCTCCACCAGGGCACTGGCCTGGCTGGGGTCGAGCCGGCCGCTGCTGACCCAGGCCTGGGTCACCTGGCGCAGGCGATCGGCCACCAGGGAGGTGGTGCTCAGGCCGCGCAGCAACAGCTGTTGCAGGGGATGGGTGGAGTCCATGGCCAAACCATGGCGCTTCCTAGGGTTTGTGGCCATGGTGTGCAACCGGCCGTTGTGGTGGTGGATCGCGGCCCTGGCGGGCGGCGGGTTGGCCGGTGCGGCCCTGCCGCCCCTGGGCTGCCCGCCGCTGCTTTGGATCGCCCTGGTGCCGCTGTGGGGGCTTGGCCCCGCCGCCGCTGGCCTCTGGGGGGGCATGGCGGTGCTGGTGAGCCACCGCTGGTTGCTGTGGCTGCATCCCCTCGACTGGGTAGGGGTGCCCCTGCCCCTGAGCCTGCCCTTGTGCCTGTTGCTCTGGGCTGGCTGCGGCCTGTTGGCGGCGGCTCTGGTGGGGGGCTGGCGGCTGCTGGTGCAGCGGCTGGGGGCTGAGCGCTGGAGCGCGGCCCTGGTCGGGGCGGCGCTGTGGGGTCTGGCGGAGGTGCTGCTGGCCCGCGGACCCCTGTTCTGGATTGGTCTGGGGTCGGCGGCCCTGCCTGGGGATCGGCCCCTGGCGGCCTGGGGGGCCTGGGTGGGGGCCGGCGGACTGGCCGTCGTGCAGCTGATGCTCGGCTGGGGCCTCTGGCGGCTGTGGCTGCTGGTGCGCACACACAGTCGCTTGGCCTGGCGGGCTGCGCTGCTGTGGCTCGCGGTGGTCGCGGGCTTGCAGGGGTTGGGCTGGTGGCGCCTGCAGCTTGCGCAGCGTTCGGAATCCGCCGGCGCCCGTTTGACCGTGTTCGTTTTGCAGCCGGCCATCCCCACGCGCCGCAAATTCGATTGGGATCAGCAGCAGGCGTTGCTGCGTCGGCTGGATGGGGCCCTGGCGCAGGCGGAGGCGCTGCAGGTGCAGGCGCTGGTGCTGCCGGAAGGGGCCCTTGCCCTGGGGCAGGATCTGCCGCGTCGCTCCGACGTGCAGGTGCTCAGTGGTGGCTTCCGCCTGGTGGGGGAGCGGCTGCGCAGCGCCCTGCTGCTGTTCCCCCCTGGCGCCCAGCAGGCCTCGCTAGCCCTCGACAAGCACCGGCTCGTGCCCCTCGGCGAATGGATCCCCGGGGGAGAGCTGTTTGCCTGGGCGGGCCTCTCGGCGGTGGGGGGCGTCAGCCCCGGTGCCCCCTCGCGGCTGCTGCCCCGGCCGGAGGGCACCATCGGTGCTGTGATCTGCTACGAGCTGGCGGATGGCACCGCGGTGGCTGCCGCGAGCCGTGGGGGAGCGGGTTGGTTGTTGGCCAGCGCCAACCTCGACCCCTACCCCTTGCTGCTGCAGAGGCAGTTCACGGCGCTGGCCCAGCTGCGGGCGCTGGAGTCCAATCGTTGGTTGGTGAGTGCCGCCAACACCGGCCCCAGCCTGGTGGTGGATGCCGCCGGCGTGGTGCGCCAGCAGCTGCCCCCCTTTGTGCCCGGCCGGTTGCTGGCGCGCCTGCAGGTGCGCCAGGGGCTCACGGCCTACGCCCGCTGGGGCGAGCTGCCTCTGCTGCTGCTTCTGGGGGCCGCCGCCGCC
>JBEIQU010000266.1:0-2487 GCA_040376355.1 Prochloraceae cyanobacterium
AGCTCCAGGGCACAGATCACCGTGGCGGCACGGCCGAGTTGATCGAGGGTGAGCAGCCGCAGGGTGTAGCGCATCAACACCGTGAGCCCGGCGCCGCTGATTCCAGGGTTGCGCAGGCGGCGCAACACCAGGGTGAAGGCCGAGAGACCCAGATAGGCCTCGGTCTTACCGCCGCCGGTGGGGAAGAAGAGCAGCTCCACGATCTCCCGTTCGGCCCGGCCTTCTGGGTTGTCTGAGCTCGCCAGGCCCGGCAGGTTCATCAACACGAAGGCCAGCTGGAAGAAGCGCCAGGTGGGGGCTGTGGTGTTGGGAAGATCGCCGAACTCCGCAGGAGGCACGGGTTGGCGGAAGGCCAGGCGCTGCCGCTGGGCCCGGTCCATCACCAGATTCATGGTGCGGAAGGCCTCCCGCACCTGCTCATCGGCGAGTGCGCGAATGCCGGCCTCGATGCGGTTGGCGCATTCGTTGGCCAGCTCGCCGAGGTGACTGGCGGTGGCGATCTGCTCAGGGTCGCTCACGGCATTGCGGGGCTGGCGGGCGATCCAGCTGCGGTAGGCCTGCACCATCGGCAGCAAGCGATCGATCACCCGTTTGCTCTTGGCCAGATCGGCGAGCACCGCCATGCCCATCGGCACCTGGATGCCAGGTGGGGGCTCCGGTAGCACCCTTTGCACCGAGGCTGTGGGCAACCAGGTAGTGATGAGGGTGGTGCAGCGCGTCTCCGTGCCGACGGGGATGACATCACCAGGATCCGCGAGCACAGCCACGTTGTGCCCCGTCGCGAAGCAGAGATCACGCCGGTATTGCAGGGCCGCCAGTCGCTCATCGCCGTCTTTATTGGCCTGCTGCAGGGCATCGCGGCGTGGCGGGAAGCCCTGGGCGCAGTGGAGCCGCAGCTGCACCTGAAAAGCCGACACCGGATCGCGGAAGCGGATCTGCTTGCCGCCGCTCTGGGCGCGCTTGTTGAGCAGGAACACCGACACCGAGAACTGGTCGGCGGGATAGCCAAGCTTGCGGGGGGCGCGGCGGGCGATCCAGCGCAGGCAGAGGCCATCCGGGTTGGGCTCCAGGGGGATGTCGTTGCTGGGGCCCAGCTGATCGATGATGAGGGTGCGCGACTCTCGCTTGGGCGTACGGCTCCAGGATTTGTCGTCGGAACCAGGCTCGGGCGGTTCGTAGTCACCCCAGGTGACGGTGACCTCGATCTGGGAGCCCTGTTCCACGATCAGGCTCAGCCCAGCCGAGGAGGGGAACCAGTTGCGCTTGCTGCTGCTCTCCTCCTGGCTGCCGGTGGCATCGTCGTCGCCCTCGCGCTGCTCCTGGCGGATGGATGCATCGTTGCTGGGGTCTTCCCCGGCCTGGTCGGCGTAGCTGGGGGCATTGCCCTCCGGTGGTCGGCCCGCCTCCTCCTGGAAGGTGTTGGGCACCAGAAAACCCGTGGTGTACCAGATGGAGGGGGGCTGGGGCAGCTTCTCTTGGCGGCGGGCCATGTCGTCCCAGCCCGGGTCAATCAGGTCGAGCTGCGGGGCGTCGACAAGCTGCTGGCGGATCTGGGCGGAGGTGGCCATGGGTCAGGCGGTTCCCGAGCTGATCTCGGTGAGCAACTGATTGCAGTGCTCTACGAGAACTGGCAGATCGACCTGTATGGCACCCCAGACCACACGGTCTCTCACGTTTTGATATTCGTGCGTGAGCAGGTTGCGGAAGTCGATGATCCGGCGGCCTTCTGGGATGGAAGCAAACAGCTGGGGAGATCGCTGAGCGATTACCTTCAGAGCTTCGCCAATGGTGATGAATTCACGCTCAACCGAGGAGCGGATTAATCGTGTAGAGGTGTACTGGGTTTCATCGATCGCTTCTGTCGCCTCTCGGATAGCTGCAGCAGCCTCCAGAATGTCGCTGAGGTAGGCACTGGGATCACGCTGCATAGATCTCTTGCTTGCTGGCGTCGATCGTCTTCTTGATGGTGGGGTTACGGACGGCACCCGCCATCACTAGGTCAACCCGGGAAGCCAGTCCCTGGCGCAGATCGTTCAACAGGGCGAAGTAGGTCCGATACAGGGTGGACGCATCTAGCGGCTGGAACTCAACCAGAAGGTCGATATCGCTTTCACCAGGGCGGAAATCGGACCGCAGCACCGAACCAAAGGCGTGCAGCCGTGCGACGTGATGCCGCCGGCAGGCGGCTGCAATGGCATCAAGCTGGGGCTGGGCCAGGGCGAGGCTCATGGAACCAGGGCAGGCGGCGCGTGCATCAGGCCCTCAGTCTCGCCCACCTGCGTAATGGAGGCCATGGATGCCGAAGCGCTGACACCCTCCCGCAGGATGGCCTGGCGCAGGGCGGGGTTCATGCGCTCGCGCAGGCGCACCAGATCGACCGGTCGCTGCAGCAGCGCTTCCAGCTCCTGCTTCAGGTGCACCGTGGCGAAGGGGGTGAGGGGATGGAGTTCCACCCACACGTCCACATCGCTGCCTGCCTTGGCCTCG
>JBEIQU010000275.1:0-2252 GCA_040376355.1 Prochloraceae cyanobacterium
GCCGCCCTGGGGCATCCGCTGCCGGGGGTGGGCACCGAGCGCCGCCGGGGGGTGGCCGGGGCCGCCCTGGCGGCAGTGGTCGCGGTGGGGGCCGGCTACATCAGCAGCCTCTGGAGCGGCCAGGCCGCGTTGCTGTTGAGCTTCATGGCCCTGCTCGGCCTGGGCGGCGTCCTGGTGCTGCGGCGCCGCCCCTAAACGACTCAACCCAGATCCGCCAAGCGCTTGCGGGCTAGGTCCACCTGAGCCTCGGCGTCCGCCAGGTTGGCGCGGCACTCGGCCACCACTTCCGGTGGGGCTTTGCCTGCGAAGTTGGGGTTGGCCAGGCGGCCGGCCAGGCCCTGGATCTCCTTGCTGGCCTTGGCAATGTCCTTCTCCAGGCGGCCCCGCAGGGCCTCCAGGTCCACCAGCCCCTCGATCGGCAGCAGCACCTGCAGCTCGCCGCTCACCCCCGCCAAGGCCTTGGCGGCGGGGTTGGCCTCCGCCGCCGCAGGATCGAGCACCTGCACGCTCTCGGCGCGGGTGAGGGCTGTGATGTCGGCGGTGGCGGCCTGCAGCACCGCCGCCAGCGCGCCGCGGCCGGTGACAAAGCGCACGGGCACCGATTGGGAGGGCTTAAGCCCAGCCACCGCCCGCAGGTTGCGCACCACCCGGATCGCCTCGATCAGGGCCGCAAACGACGCCTCCAGATCGGCGTCGAGGGCGGCAACGTCAACCAGCGGCCACGGCTGCTGGGCCAGGAAGGTGCTGTCCGGTTCACCGGTGAGGCCATGCCAGAGCTCTTCGCTGAGGTGGGGCATCAGGGGGTGCAGCATCACCAGCAGCTCGCTGAGCACCCGGGCCAACACCTGCCGGGCCGTGCGCTGCTGGGCGGGGTCCTGCAGGCGCCGCTTGATCAGCTCCACATACCAATCGCACACCTCATTCCAGGCGAACTCATAGAGCCCCTTGGCGGCCTCCCCCAGGCCATAGCTGCCGTAGCGCTCAGCGGTTTCGCGGTTCACCCGCGCCAGCCGCGACAGGATCCAGCGGTCCGCCAGCTGGAGCTGCGCCGGGTCGGGGGGGCCCAGGGAGAGGGGGGTTTCGCCCCCCAGGTTCATCAGCG
This sequence comes from Prochloraceae cyanobacterium, assembly GCA_040376355.1. Taxonomy (GTDB): domain Bacteria; phylum Cyanobacteriota; class Cyanobacteriia; order PCC-6307; family Cyanobiaceae; genus Vulcanococcus. The sequence continues at coordinate 1,103 of JBEIQU010000275.1, forward strand.
CAAAGCGGGTGACGTTCCAGAGCTTGTTGGCGAAGTTGCGGGAGGCCTCCACCGTGGCCGAGGTGTCGGACTTGCGGTCGTAGTCGAGCCGGATGTCCTGGCCGGCGCCGGCCACTTCCCGCACCAGGGCGAAGCGCAGGGCATCGGCGCCGTAGCGATCGATCAGCAGCAGCGGGTCGATGCCATTGCCCGCCGACTTGCTCATCTTGCGGTTGTGCTCATCCCGCACCAGGCCGTGGATGTAGACATCCCGGAAGGGCATCTGGCCGGTGAAGGCGCCGGCCATCATCGTCATCCGGGCCACCCAGAAAAAGATGATGTCGAAGCCCGTCACCAGCACGCTGGTGGGATACCAACGGGCCAGATCGGCGGCTTGCGGATCAGGCCAACCCAGGGTGGAGAAGGGCCAGAGCCCGCTGGAGAACCAGGTGTCGAGGGCGTCGGGGTCCTGCTCGAGCACCAGGGGGTGCCCGTGGGTGCCGCCACGGAACTGGGCCTCGGCCTTGGCGCGGGCTTCCGCTTCATCGCGAGCCACCACATACGGAGTGGTGTCGGTGATCACGCCGCCGGTCTCGCTCACCACAAACCAGGCGGGGATGCGGTGCCCCCACCACAGCTGGCGGGAGATGCACCAGTCGCGGATGTCGGTGAGCCAGTCGCGGTAAACCTTGCTCCAACGCTCCGGCACGAAGCGGGGATCGGCTTGCTCCAGGGCTTCGCGGCAGCGGGCTGCCAGGGGCTCTGTTTTCACGAACCACTGGGTGGAGAGCAACGGCTCCACCGGCACCTTGCCGCGGTCGGAGAAGGGCACGCTGTGGCGGTAGTCCTCCACCTTCACCAGGAAGCCCTCCGCCTCCATGGCGGCCACGACGGCCTGGCGCGCCTCAAAGCGATCCAACCCCTGGAACCGACCGGCGGCTTCGTTCATGGAGCCGTCCTTGGCCATCACCGTGATCAGCGGCAGGTTGTGGCGCTGGCCGATCGCGAAATCGTTGGGGTCGTGGGCAGGGGTCACCTTCACGCAACCGGTGCCGAAATCCGCATCCACGTGGTCGTCGGCCACGATCGGAATCGTGCGGCCCACCAGCGGCAGGGTGAGGGTCTGCCCCACCAGGGCGGCATAGCGAGGGTCCTTGGGGTTCACCGCCAC
>JBEIQU010000203.1:0-3705 GCA_040376355.1 Prochloraceae cyanobacterium
GCACCACGCCTGGGTGCCCGGCATCGGCCTCGACTACGCCCTTGGCATTGATGGCCTATCGCTGCCCTTGGTGCTGATCAACAGCGGGCTGACGCTGGTGTCGGCGGTGATCACCCGTGACCTCGACAAGCGGCCGCGCATCTACTTCGCGATGTTGCTGCTGATCACCGGTGCGGTGAACGGCGCCTTCCTGGCGGAAAACCTGCTGCTGTTCTTCCTGTTCTACGAACTGGAACTCATCCCCCTGTGGCTGCTGGTATCGGTGTGGGGCGGGGTGAACCGCGCCTATGCGGCCACCAAGTTTTTGATCTTCACGGCCGTTTCCGGGATGCTGATCCTGGGGGCCTTTCTGGGGCTGGCCCTGCTCACCGGCAGCGTGGACTTCAGCCTCACACCGGTGCTCAGCGAGCGGCTCACCATGGGCAGCCAGCTGTGGTTGCTGGGGGCCCTGCTGATCGGCTTCGGCATCAAGATTCCGCTGGTGCCGCTGCACAACTGGCTGCCCGATACCCACACCCAGGCCTCCACACCGGTGTCGGTGCTGCTGGCGGGGGTGCTGCTCAAGCTCGGCACCTACGGCATGTTGCGCTTCGGGCTGCAGCTGTTCCCCGAGGCCTGGGCCAAGCTGGCGCCGGCCCTGGCGATCTGGGCCGCGATCTCCGTTCTCTACGGCTCCCTGGCGGCCATCGCCCAGACGGACATGAAGCGCATGGTGGCCTACAGCTCCGTGGGGCACATGGGCTACGTGTTGCTGGCCGCGGCGGCCGATACGCCGGTGAGCCTGCTGGGGGCCGTGTTCCAGATGGTGAGCCACGGCCTGATCTCGGCCCTGCTGTTCCTGCTGGTGGGCATCGTCTACCGCAAAACCGGCACCCGGGATCTGGAGGTGCTGCGCGGCCTGCTCAACCCCGAGAAGGGTCTGCCCTTCACCGGCTCACTGATGATCGTCGCGGTGATGGCCAGCGCTGGCTTGCCGGGCATGGCGGGCTTCATCTCCGAATTCCTGGTGTTCCGCGGCAGCATCAACGTGTTCCCCGTGGCCACGCTGCTGTCGATGGTGGGGTCTGGCCTCACGGCCGTGTACTTCCTGCTGCTGGTGAACCGCGCCTTCTTCGGGCGGCTGGCGATCACGCCCCCCAGTGGCGATGCGGTGGAGGATGCCCGCCTCGATGTGCAGCTGGCGCCGGTGGCGCCGCGGGAAACCATCCCCGCCATCGCCCTGGTGGCCGGAGTGGTGCTGCTGGGGGTCGTACCCAGCAGCCTGGGGCGCATCAGCGAGGTGGCCACCACCGCCCTGGCCGCAATCACCGCCCTGCCCGGAGGCGTGAACTGAGATGCCCATCGTTCCCGCTGAGCTGGTTCAAGCCAACCTCTCGATCGATCGCGAGGAGGTGCAACGGCGCCTGCTGGCCGGCGAAACCCTGCTTCGCGACACCCCTGATCACCTGCTGGAGGTGGTGGGGGTGCTGGAGAGCTACGGCGAGGTGCTCGACGCTTACAGCATCAACCTGATCTACCAGGCGGAGGAGCAGTTCCTCAATCCGGTGCCGATCTTCAAGTACCTCGATGGCGACCTCAGCCCCGCCAAGATCTGGCGCCATCTGAACCACGACCGGATCAATTTCGAATACGCCGAGTACTGCCAGAAGGCGATGTTCTGGCATGCCACCGGCGGCATGGATGCCTACCTGGATTCGGACGCCTTCGCCGACAACTGCCGCCGGATCATTGCCGCCAAGCGCCGCCGTGATCCACTGCTGGCGCTGCTCAACCCGCTGTTCCCCGGTTTTCTGCCGGAGCTGATCCGCTCCGCCGCCACCACCCATGCCCTGGGGCAGTTTTGGCGGGTGATGAGCGATCTGTTCCTCGATCTGGCGGCCGCCGAACGGGATGGCCGCGTGCGCAGCATCCCCGCGGTGGTGGACTTCATCAAGGTCGGCCTGGTGGCCGCCGCCGCCAACCCGATCAGCTACGGGGTCAGCATCGGCGGAGAACACTTCTGGGTGCTGCCTCCGGAAGCGGGTCTCACCTTCCTGGGGGATGTGGCCGTGCCCTATGTGGAGGCGGTGTTCCTGCGGGGCATGCCCTTCCTGGGCACCGTGAGCTTCAACGCCCAGGCCCAGCAGATCTCCCCCGACCAGGCCCAGTTCACCTACGGGGCCCTCTACGCCGACCCGCTGCCAAGCATGGGGGCCGGCATCCCCCCCAGCCTGCTCATGCAGGACATGTACCGCCACCTGCCGGAAGCGCTGCACCAGTGGTATCTGGAGCGCACCCGGGGCGAGGGGGACGTGCGCGTGAAGATCTGCATGAGCTTCCAGAAATCGATGTTCTGCGTCACCAACGCAACCATCAACGGCACCATGCCCCACCCGCTCAACAGCAGCGATCCGGCGGCCCAGGCCGCCAACGAGGCCTACGCCGGAGCCTGGGCCCAGCGGCTGGGGATCGCCCGCACCGATTGTCTGGCGGCGTAGGGTCAACCCATGGAGCACCAGTGGAACCCGCGCCCCAAACCCGATCGGGTGGAGTGGCTTGAGCGCCGCATCGAGTTCGAGGATTACGCCAACAACCGGGCGTTTCTGGATCGGCTCAATGACTTCTGCGAGCAGCAGGGCCGCTACCCAGACATCAGCTTCGGGCGTACTTACGTAAACATCACCCTGCGGGCCGAGGGCGATGCGGCGCCCATCGGCGAGGCTGATCACGCCTTTGCGGCGGCGATCGATGGGCTCGTCTGACCAACCCGACGCCACACGCGACTCCACACCCGACACCGCAGCCCCGCAGCCGGACAACACGCCGGTGAACCTGGAGGCCGCCTTTGAGGGGGCCCAGGTGCATGAGGTGCTCGAGCAGTTGGATCGAGAGCTGATCGGCCTGCAGCCGGTGAAAACCCGCATCCGCGAGATCGCCGCCCTGCTGGTGGTGGACCGGGCTCGCAAACAGGTGGGGCTGGCCACCACGGCCCCCAGCCTGCACATGTCGTTCACCGGTCGCCCCGGCACCGGCAAGACCACGGTGGCGGAGCGCATGTCGCAGATCCTGCACCGCCTGGGCTACGTGCGCAAAGGCCATGTGGTCACCGCCACCCGCGACGACCTGGTGGGCCAATACATCGGCCACACCGCCCCCAAGACCCGCGAAATGCTCAAGAAGGCGATGGGCGGGGTGCTGTTCATCGACGAGGCCTATTACCTCTACCGCCCCGAAAATGAGCGGGATTACGGCGCCGAGGCGATCGAAATCCTGCTGCAGGTGATGGAGAACAACCGCGACGATCTGGTGGTGATCTTCGCCGGCTACAAGGAGCGCATGGATGTCTTCTATCAGAGCAATCCAGGCCTCTCCTCAAGGGTGGCCAACCACATCGATTTCCCCGATTACAGCGCCGGCGAACTGCTGGCCATCGCACGGCTGATCCTGGCGGAGGAGAACTACCGCTTCAGCGAGGAGGCGATGGCCGCCTTCGGCGACTACATCCAACGGCGCATGCAGCTGCCGTTCTTCGCCAATGCCCGCTCGATCCGCAACGCCATCGACCGGGCCCGCATGCGCCAGGCCAATCGCCTGTTCAAGGGCATGGGCCGGGGCGGCCTCACCAAGCTCGACCTGATGACGATCGAAGCCGAGGACATCACCGCCAGCCGGGTGTTCTCCGGCGAAGTGGAGGGGCTCGACCCCAGCCAGCCGATCACCGGCTGA
>JBEIQU010000057.1:0-8441 GCA_040376355.1 Prochloraceae cyanobacterium
CTACCGCTTCGTGGCCGAGCAGATCGCCGCGGTGGACCAGCGCAACCCGATCACCGCCTCGCGCATGGCCAAGCTATTTAGCCGCTGGCAGAGCTACGGCCCGGAGCGCCGCGCCCGCATGCGCGAAGCCCTTGACCAGCTGGCGGCGGCGCCGCTCTCCCCCAACAGCCGCGTGGTGGTGGACCAGTGCCGAGGCGCGGGCTGATCTGAGCCCGCGCCTCAGCGCCCCTCGGACACCGGTTCGCTGGCATCGAGCAGCTGTAGGCCCTGGTGCAGCTGGCTGAAACGGCTGCGGCGCAGGTCAGCGCCCTCCGGGCCGGCGTGCAGGCCCCACAGACCCTCCCAATAGAAATAGATCACGCCGTGGCCCCGTTCGGCGGCCAGGCGCACCTTCTCGCTCAAGGGGCCCATGGCGGTGGTGCGCCCGCCGAAGCCCGCCAGGATGCCGATCTCCACGGGGATGCCCCAGCCGCTGGCCTTCACCAGGGCCGGTTGCTGCAGATCGCGCTCAAAGCCTTTCACCGAGTAGGCGTAGTTCTGCACCACCAGCTCATCGATCAGGTGCCCCAGAGCCCAGATCTCCCAGTCCTGCAGCCAGACGTTGTAGGCAAAGCGGAAGGGGCCGGGAGACAGGCTCACGTAGGCGCTGCCGAGGCCGTTGCTGCGCAGGGTGGTGCGCAGTTGGCGCAGCAGGGCGGTGAGCTTGTGGCGCCGCCAGGTCATCCAGGCGCGGTCCGTGTGGTTGTCGGGGGGCTCTCGGCCGGTCTCTTGCTGGTACAGCGCCCGGGTGAACGGGTCGTAGCCCAGCTCCACCGGCCAGGCGAAGTGGTCGTCGAGCTGGATGCCATCCACCTTGCAGCGCTGCACGATTTCGCCGATCAGCCCCAGCAGCCGCTGCTGCACGCCGGGGTGGGCGGGGTTGAGCCACACCATCGGCTTGCCGTGCATCAGCACGGTGCTGCTGCCGTCACGCTTCTGCAGCACCCACTCAGGATGCTGCCGCACCACCTCGGCATCGGCGGGTTCCATCAACCCGTACTCAAACCAGGGGATCACCTGCAGGCCGCGGCGGTGGGCGACCTGGGTCAGGGTGCAGATGGGATCGTGCTGGGCGCCGCTCTGGCGCAGGGCCGGCTCCATGGGAGCCCAGCGGCTGCGGTGGAAGGTGGTGCCGCGGCTCCACACATTGGGGTACAGGGTGTTGAAGCCGCTGGCGGCCAGCTCGGCCACCGCCTGCTCCAGGCGGCTGCTCTCGTAATAGAGGGGGCTGGGGCTGTTGGTGAGCCAAACCCCCACCCGCCGCGGCGCGGGCACAGCCACCGCCGCCGTGGTGACGGCCGTGGTGCTCAGCAGTGGTGCCAGGGCCAGTCCGGCGGCCAGGGCCAGGCCGCGCCAGCGACCCCGCCAGCGGGTGGACATCAGCGGAACATCGAGCTCACGGAGCTCTCGTCGTGGATGCGCCAGATGGCTTCCCCCAGCATGTTGGCCACCGAGAGCACCTGCAGCTGGGGGAAGCGGCGGTCGTCGCTGAGGGGGATGGAGTTGGTGACGATCACCTCCTCGAACAGCCCCGGGGCGGAGAGGCGCTCGATCGCCGGCGGGGAGAACACGGCATGGGTGGCGCAGGCCAGCACCCGGGTGGCGCCGCGCTCCCGCAGCAACCGGGCCCCGGCGCAGATGGTGCCGCCGGTGTCGATCATGTCGTCGATCAGGATGGCGGTCTTGCCCGCCACATCACCGATCACCGTGAGGCTCTCGGCCACGTTGTGGCCAGAGCGTCGCTTGTCGATGATCGCCAGGGGGGCGTCGTTGAACTTCTTGGCGAAGGCGCGGGCCCGGGCCACACCGCCCACATCCGGGGACACCACCACCACATCGCCGAAGTCGCGGCCGGCCAGGTAGTCCACCAGCACCGGCGATCCGTAGATGTGGTCGCAGGGGATGTCGAAATAGCCCTGGATCTGGGCGGAATGCAGGTCCATGGCCAGCACCCGGTCGACCCCGGATTTGGCCAGCAGGTTGGCCACCAGCTTGGCGGTGATCGATTCGCGGCCGGCGGTTTTGCGATCGGCGCGGGCGTAGCCGTAATAGGGAATCACCGCCGTGATCTGGCGGGCGGAGGCCCGTTTGCAGGCGTCCACCATGATCAGCAGCTCCATCAGGTGATCGTTCACCGGAGCGCAGGTGGGCTGGATCAGGAACACGTCGCAGCCGCGGATCGATTCCTGGATCTGGATGTAGAGCTCGCCGTCGGCAAAGCGTTTGATCACCCGCGGGCCATCGGGAACCCCCAGGTAGCCGCCGATTTCGCGGGCCAGGGCCTGGTTGGCCGTGCCGCTGAACAGCCGCAGGCGGCGGGTGTCATGGGCCGTTGGTGCCTGTTCCACCCGTTCTGCGGTCAGGAAGCTGGTCACGACGGCCGCCGGTGCAAACGGTGGAGCTCCGATCGTAGAAGCCACCTGGTCCCCGAGCTGCAAATCCGGTGGGAACCGTGCCAATTGGTCTCGGCCGGCGTCAGTTGGGCCAGCGTTGATTGGCGCTGGTATCCAGCTGGCGCAGCCCTTCCCCCGCTTTTGCCGGCGTTTTCAGCGGCGTTTTGAGGGGCGCTTTGAGCGGCAGGGTGCTGAACCGCACCGGGCTGCTCTGTTGCAGGGTGGCGGCCAGCAGGCTGAGGGCTTCGCTCTGGGTGAGGTTGCTGTCCACCTGGTTCTGCAGGCGGGCCAGCAGGTCGGGGAGCTGCTGCAGTTGCTGGGTTTGCCCCATCTGGCGGAGCAGGCTGTCCACTGCCATCTGCTGGCGGTCGCGCCGGCGCGGCTCGCCCTCCTGCTCGTCCTTGAAGCGCAGCAGTTGCTCCATCTGGCGGCCATCGATCACCTGCAGGCCCCCCTCCAACTGGATGCGGTAGGGCTGCGCCTTGTCCACGTAGCGCATGCTGCGGTCGGGGGCGAGTTCCACGCGCCCGAGCCCATCCACCAGCTCCCGCAGGGCGGAGCGGGGCAGCACCAGGTAGCGGTCCGGCTGGCCCTGGGGCAGCTGCACCAGCTCCGCCACGGCCCCCGCCACCAGGGCCGGGCCGCCCCGGCGGTAGAGCGACCCCAGGGCCACGGGCTGTTTGTCGCCCGGCAGCCGCACCGCCGTTTCCACCGGCAGGCTCAGCACCTGCAACGGCCCCTGGGGATCCACCTGCACCAGCATCAGGGCGTCGCTGTTGGCGGGGCCCGGTGGGGCCGCTTGGTTGGTGGGGGCGCCGCGCCGGTCGGCGTCGGAGCCGATCAGTAGCACCGTGATCGGGCGGTTGGGCAGATCCCCCAACGCGGCGGCGGTGGTGGTGTCCTGGTCGCGCACGGCCCGGTCGCTGGGGGGCCACACCAGCCCCAGCAGCGTCATCCCCCCCAGCAGGCCCAGGCCCGCCGCCAGCAGCCGAACGGCGGCCCGACGCCGGGCACTGCGCTGCTGGGGGGAACGGCCGGCGGCCATGGACAGGGAACCCTCACAACGGCACCACTTTGTCGTAGGTCGGCGGGGTTGAGCGCCTGCGGGCGCAGGTGGCCGATAGGTTGTGACCATCCGGATCCGTCCGCCGGCCGCCGCCTTTGACCTCCGCGTCCTCCTCTTCGTCGCCAGCGGCCTCCCCCGCTGCAGCCGCCGCTGCTGCTGTCGCGACGGCCCCCCATGAGCGGGCCCGGCCCTTGGCCAAGGGCAGCGTGTACCCCGCCAAGGACCTCTGCAGCCAGTGCGGCCTCTGCGACAGCCGCTGGGTGGCCTACGTGAAGCAGAGCTGCGCGTTTCTGCACCAGCGTTTTGAGGCGATGGAAACGGCGGCCCATGGCCGCAGCCGCGACCTCGACAACGAGGACGAGCTTTATTTCGGCGTGCAGCAGCGCATGCTTACGGCCCGCCTGCAGCAGCCGATCGCCGGCGCCCAGTGGACCGGCATTGTGAGCCGCATCGGCGTGCGGGCCTTGGAAACGGGCCTGGTGGATGCGGTGCTGTGCGTGGGCCAGAGCGACGACGATCGCTTCACGCCGGTGCCGCGGCTGGCCCGCACCCCCGAGGAGGTGCTCAGCGCCCGGGTGAACAAACCCACCCTCTCCCCCAACCTGGAGGTGCTGGAGCAGTTGCCGGGCAGCGGGATTCGCCGTCTGTTGGCCATTGGCGTGGGCTGCCAGATCCAGGCCCTGCGGGCCGTGCAACCCACCTTGCCCCTCGAGCAGCTCTATGTGCTGGGTCTGCCCTGTGTGGACAACGTGTCGCGCCAGGGGCTGCAGACCTTTCTCGAGAGCACGGTGAGCTCGCCGGACACGGTGGTGCACTACGAGTTCATGCAGGACTTCCGCATCCACTTCCGCCACAGCGACGGCCGCGAGGAGACGGTGCCCTTCTTCGGCCTTGACACCCCCAAGCTCAAGGACGTGTTTGCCCCCAGCTGCCTGAGCTGCTTTGACTACACCAATGCCGGCGCCGATCTGGTGGTGGGCTACATGGGGGCGACGTTCGGCCGCCAATGGCTCACGGTGCGCAACCCCCGCGGCCAGCAGCTGCTGGACCTGGTGGAGGCGGAGCTCGACACGGCAGCGGTGACCTCCCGCGGCGATCGCCGCGCCGCCGTGCAGCAGGGCATCGAGGCCTACGACAAGGCGGTGAAGCTGCCCCGTTGGCTGGCGGATCTGATCGGCTGCGTGGTGCAGCGCTTCGGCCCCCAGGGCCTGGAGTATGGCCGCTTCTCGATTGATTCCCACTTCACGCGCAACGCCCTGTGGTTGCGGCGCCATCACCCCGAGAAGGTGGCGGCCCACATCCCCGCGTTTGCCCAGCGGATCATCAGCCGCTACCGGCTTCCCACCCCGTGAGGCGCGCCGGCATCCTGCTGCACCCCACCGCCCTGCCGGGTCCGCCCGGCTGCGGCAGCCTGGGCGCGGTGGCCCATGGCTGGATCGATGCGCTGGCCGACCACGGCATCCGCGCCTGGCAGCTGTTGCCCCTGGCCCCCACCGATGGGCTTGGCTCGCCCTACAGCTCCCCCAGTGGCTTTGCCCTCAACCCCTGGTTGCTGGATGGTGCTCAATTGGTGGCCGATGGCCTGCTGGATGGCGCCGATCTGGAGACGTTGCCCCAGGCAGCCGCTGCCGATGGCTTTGATCTCCCGCTGGCGGCCGCCCGGGCCCAGGGGTTGGCGGCGTTGTTGCTGCAGCGCTATCCGGGTTGGCCCGAGGCCCAGCGTCAGGCCTTTGGCCAGTGGCGCCAACGGCAGGCGGATTGGCTGATCGACCATTGCCGTTTCACGGTGCTGCGCCAGCAGCGCGGCGGTGAACCCTGGTGGCAGTGGCCGGCCCCCCTGGCGCGCCGGCAGCGCTCGGCCCTGGCCCGGCTCGACCGTGAGCAGGCGCCGGCGCTGCTGCAGGAGGCCCTGCTGCAGTGGCAACTGCAGCGGCAGTGGCAGGCCCTGCTGGATCACGCCCGCCGCCGCGGCGTGCAGGTGATTGGCGATCTGCCGTTTTATGTGGCCCACGACAGCGCCGATGTGTGGAGTCACCGGCGGCTGTTCTCCCTGGCGGCCGGTGGTCGCCTGCACCAGCAGAGCGGCGTGCCGCCTGATTACTTCTCCGCCACGGGCCAGCTGTGGGGCACACCGGTGTATCGCTGGCCCCTGCATCGGCTCACGCGGTTCCGTTGGTGGCTGCGGCGGCTGCAACGGCAGCTGGAGCTGTTCGATCTGCTGCGGCTCGATCACTTCCGCGCCCTGGAGGCGGCCTGGTGTGTGCCGGGGGGCGACAGCACAGCGGAGCATGGCGTCTGGCGGCCCTCGCCGGGCTGGAGTCTGCTGCGCAAGCTCAAGCGCCGCCTGGGCCGGCGCTCCGCCGGCGCGCCCCTGCCGTTGATCGCCGAAGACCTGGGGGTGATCACGCCCGCGGTGGAGCGGTTGCGGGATGGCTTTGCGCTGCCGGGCATGAAAATCCTGCAGTTCGCCTTCGATGGCAACGCCGATAACCCCTACCTGCCCGACAACTTCATCGGCAGCCATTGGCTCGTGTACACCGGCACCCACGACAACGCCACCTGCATCGGCTGGTGGCAATCGCTCCCCGAGGAGCAGCGCCAGCAGGTGCAGGGGGTGGTGGGCGGCGCGGTGCAGGCGCCGGGCTGGCAATTGCTGGAGCTGGGGCTGCGCTCCCAGGCCGACTGGGCGCTGGTGCCGCTGCAGGACCTCCTAGAGCTGGGGGATGAGGCCCGCTTCAACACGCCGGGCACCAGTGAAGGCAACTGGAGTTGGCGCCTACGGGGCGGGCTGGATCAACTCAAGGGGCCGTTGCAGGGTCTGGGGGAACTGGCGCAGCGCCACGGCCGCTGAGGGGCGGCAGGCGGTACTGGCCGGGTTGCTTGTCCACCGGCGGTAGGGGTTGACCGTTCCACAGCACCGCTCCGGCCTTGGGGGCGGGGCTGATTGCCAACTGCAGCGGCGGTTGCAGCTGCAGCACCAGTTCCCCCTGGGCCCCCTTGAGGCTGCTGCGCGGGCCCGCTTCGCTGCTGAAGTTGAGGCTGCTGGCCTGGCTGAGGTTGAGCTGCAGCACCCCGGGGCTGCGGCTGTCACCTTGGCGCTCCAGCTGCCGCAGGGCGGCCTGGCTCAGGCCACGGCTGGCCTGGGCTAGGGGGCGCAGATCCGGATAGGCCTGCAGCAGGCTGGTGCCGGGGCTGGCGGGTTGGCGTTGCTCCGCGGCGGGAAGTGGTGGGATCGGCCGCAGGCTGAGCAGGTTGGCGGCGGCCAGGTGTTGCTGCTGGAGGTTGAGCGCGTAGATCAAGCCCAGGCAGAGGCCCCCGTAGATCACGGTGCCCTGCCAGGTGCTGAACACATCGATGGAGCCCGGCGTGAACCGGCGCAGCAGGCCGCCGCGGCCGCCCCGTTGCTGGTGGGGCTGGCGGCTGTCCGGGGGGAGGGCCGCATCCAGGGTTCCCGCCGGCAGCTGCAGGTGCTGCTCCAGCAGCGGCAGCATGGTGCGCAGGTAGGTGCCCTCGGGCAGGCGGTCGCGCCAGCCCCGCTCTAGGGCCTCCAGCACCGGGGTGCTGATGCGGGTTTCGAGGGCCAGTTGGCGCAGGTTGAGGTCACGGGCTTCCCGCTCCTCCCGCAGGCGCCGGCCGATGGCCAGCAGGGGATCCTCCGCCGGTTGGTGGGGGGTGGCGGCGGGGGTGGCGCTGCCCTGGCCGCGCTGCAGCCAGCGGCCCAGCCCGGGGATTCGGTTGGCGAGCCGGGGCATCAAGGCCATGGGTCCTGTGCTGCCCATTCTTGGCGATCCAGGCGCCGCCAGCGGCCTTCGGGCAGGGCACCCAAACCAATGGCTCCGATGGCGGTGCGCTGCAGATCCAGCACCGGATGCCCCAGCAGCTCGGCGGTGCGGCGGATCTGGCGGTTGCGCCCCTCCCGCAGCAGCAGCTCCAGTTCGGTGCCGCCGCGCCGGTGGCCCAGCACCTGCACGGCCACCGGCAGGCTGGGGCGGCCATCCAGGGGCACCCCCGCGCGCCAACGGGCCAGGCCCTCGGCACTGGGCTCGCCCTGCACCCACACCCGGTAGCGCTTGCTGTGCTGGAAGCGGGGATGGGTGAGGCGCAGGGTGAGGGCGCCGTCGTTGCTGAGCAGCAGGGCGCCGCGGCTGGCGGTGTCGAGGCGTCCAACCGGGTGCAGGCCCTGGCCCTGGGCCAGCTCCGGTGGCAGCAGGTCGAGCACCGTGGGCCGGCCCTGGGGGTCGCGGCAACTGCTCACCACGCCGGCCGGTTTGTTGAGCAGTAGCACCAGGGGCGGGACCGGCGGGCGCAGGGGCTGGCCGTCGAGGCGGATCTCATCGGCGTTGGGATCGGCGCGGTCGCCGAGCTGGGCGGTGCGGCCGTTCACCTGCACGCGGCCCGCTTGCAGCAGGTCTTCGGCGTGGCGGCGGGAGCAGATCCCGGCGGCGGCGATCAGCTTCTGCAGGCGCTGCGGCTGCGGCGGTCGCTCGTGGGCCATCCCGGGCGGGCTGCCGGCTGCTGGAAGCATTCTGCCCACCCGAAAAAGGGTGATAGGTTTACGAAACATTCGGGTTTCGTAACTCCCGCCAGCCATGCCCTCGCTGCCCGTGCTGCGCTCCGACCGCGATCCGCTGCCCAACGGCGGACCCGATCTGGTGCGCTCCTACCTGCGGGACATCGGCCGGGTGCCGCTGCTCAGCCATGAGCAGGAGATCACCCTGGGGCGCCAGGTGCAGGAGCTGATGGCCCTGGAGGAGCAGCGCGAGGAGCTGCGGCTGCGGGCCGGTGGGGAAGCGCCGTCCGAAGAGCAACTGGCCCAGGCTGCCGGCCTGACGCCGCAGCAACTGCGCAAGCGGCTGCGGAGTGGTCAGCGGGCCAAGGAGCGGATGGTGGCGGCCAACCTGCGCCTGGTGGTGAGCGTGGCCAAGAAGTACACCAAGCGGAAC
>JBEIQU010000264.1:0-2616 GCA_040376355.1 Prochloraceae cyanobacterium
CCAGGGCGGTGCTGGTCACCGTGTTGATGGTCAGCCCCGGGGTGATCGGCGCCGGCGTGTTCTGCGTCGATTTGGGATCATCAGCGTTGCGGGGTTTGCCCGTCCAGATGGGCAGGCTGCTTCTCAAGGCGCCATAAAAACTGGCGCGGGTGCTGTCACCGATCGTCTGCGAGATGCTGGTGCCGGAGGGGCTGTTGGTGCTGAAGGTGGTGCCCTGGTAATTGCCGAAGGAGGCGCGCCAGAAATAGTTGTTGTTGATCGGCCCCCAGGGCTTCAGATTGCCGGTGTTCTCCAGCGACGTTCCGACCGCTGAGTAGACATCCTGGTAGCCCAGGGAGCCATTGAAGCTGCGGTAGCGGTAGGCGCCGTAGATGCGGCTGGTGTAGGTGCCGGCCGGCAGGATCCCCAGGTAGGGCAGCTGGAAGGAACGGGAGAAGTCGCCCCAGCTTCGGGTGCCATTGGCGAAGTTGCTGGGGTTCAGGGTCGAGAGGCTGACGGCGAAGTCGGAGGTGGCAAAGCCAAGGATCTTGCCCTGTACTTTCGCCATGGCACCGAACAGATCGCCGATCTGGGCCGTCTGGGTCCCGTTGGGGGCACCAGCCGGGGAGCCCGGCAAGGGGTAGGTGCTCACCGAGCCGTTCAGGGCTCGGGCCACCATGAACTGGGGCTCGAGTTTGAGCTTGGCCTGGGTCTTGGGGATGTCGTACTCCGGCAGCTTGTAGCCGAAGTAGACGCCGCTGCGGTCGATGCCGTCATCGGCCACCACGAAACGGTTCTCGACCGGTTTTTCCTTCTCCAGGGTGAGGTTGCGGCGCAGCGGGATCGGCAGGCGGTTCTCGAGGATCAGGCGGCTGCGCTTGGCTTTGATCTTGGTTTTGCCATCCCCCAGCTCCTGCGCCGTGACGACCTGCAGATCCAGCCACGACTGGGAGGGCGTGAACGGGTCATTGGTGAAGGCCGCGCGCTCGGCCTGCCAGCCATCGGGGGTGATGGTGATGCGCTCGGCCTGGAAGCGCCAACGGCTGATTTGGCCTTCCACCAGCTTCTGGTCGCCGTAGAACCCCATCAGCTGCTGGGGTTGGGCCTGGCCGAACTGGCGTGCTTCGGTGGTCTGGTCGTATTTGAAGCCGCCCTGCCGGCGCTCCAGCTTGAGGCTGCGCACGAATTGCACGTTGCGCACGCGTTGATCCACGGCGGCGTCGATCGCCAGATGGCGTTCGCGCTCCTCGGCGAAGGGATTGCCCAGCGGTTGGCGGGGTTGGATTTCCGCCGCGGGCACCGGATCAACCGCCTGTTTGCTGCTGCCCTGAGCCACCGTGTTGAGCTGCTCGCTCAGTGGCTTGGGCAGGTTGTGTCCCGGTGGAGGCGCGCCAGGACAACTCTGGGGAGCCGGCATCTCGGAGGCCACCTTGGGCGGAGGTGCCTCTCCAAAGCGATAGCGCAAGCCCACCAGGTAGGCGTTGCTGCCTTCACTCACTCCGCCATAGGTGCCGTAGGCGCCGGAGCGGTGGTGCAAACGCCCCACCAGCGACCACTGCGGCTTCACCAGTGCCTCCACTTCGAAGGCCAGGTAGTTGAGGAAGTTCTGGTAGCTGCCTCGGAAGGTCTGTTCGTACAGGCTGTTGTTGGTCAGCACGCTGACGCCCTGAACGATGCCGAGGCTGAGCCACGGCTGGAGCCATGCCCGCAGCGCCAGGCCACCGGTGAACTCCCCGAAGGTCTGTGGTGGCAGGGGGGCATTGGGATAGGTGTTGTTGTACGGCCCGCCCCGCTGCCAGTTGGCGGTGTGCAGCAGTGCGTTGGAATCGAATTCCAGGGCCAGGGGGCCGGCGTCGATCAGCCGTTGGCTGACGTTGAAACCCCAGAGGTATTCGGGCCGCATGCGGCCTTTGAAATAAAACGCATCGCCAAAGTTGGCGTCGATTGCTTGGCCGTAGCCCCAGGCGGTGATGGCTGTTGGGTAGGGATGCCAGTTCGGCACCGGTGGGATCAGCGGCGGGCAGGCCATGCTGCGGGCCGCTGGCATCAGCACCACCGGCGGTGTGCGCCAGTCGCGAAGCCGCACCGGAGCCGGGCGGCCGGTTGTGGCTCCTGGGCCGAGGCTGATGTTGCTGGTCAAGCCCGGCAGCAGGCTTCGGCTCTTGGCGGTGGATAAGGGCTGGTTCGTGAGCACGCCACTCGCCCTGGGCCTCAGGCTGGCGGGCTCCAGTTGGAAGCGGCTGGCTTGGAATGGGGACGAGCGGGGCCAGTAGCTGAGCGGGGCAGGAGGGATGGAGGGGGCCACCTCCAAGTCGAAATCGAGTGTGGTGGTGTCAAAGTCGACAACCCCGTACACCGCATCGGCCTCACCGCGGTTTTCCGACAGGCTGTAGCGCAGGCTGTTGGCCTGGAAATATTGCTCACCCCGCCAGAACCGCACGCGGCCGCTGAGGTACAGCGTGCGGGTTTTGGTTTCGTACTCCAGCCGGTCCGCCAACAGGCGGCCTCCCGCCAGGTCGATCTGCACATCGCCGCGGGCGACGAAACGATCAAGCAAGCCATCGAAGCCCTGCTCGTCGGCCTGCAGGCCGATCGGCACCGGTGGCTGCTGTTCCGCCGTTGCGGGCGTGAGGGGCC
>JBEIQU010000048.1:0-9098 GCA_040376355.1 Prochloraceae cyanobacterium
ACGGTGACGCCGCGGCTGGCGAACTCGGCGGCGCTGCTGCGGGTGAGGCCGATGACGCCGGCTTTGGCGGCGCTGTAGTTGGCCTGGCCCGGATTGCCCATCAGGCCCACCACGGAGGTGATGTTGATGATCCTGCCGCTGCGGGCCTTGAGCATCGAGCGGCTCACGGCGCGGGTGCAGAGGAACACGCCGGTGAGGTTGAGGTCGATCACGCTCTGCCAGTCGGCGCTCTTCATGCGCATCAGCAGGCCATCGCGGGTGATGCCGGCGTTGTTCACCAGCACATCCAGGCGGCCCTCGCGCTCCAGCACCGCCTTGATCAGCGCGTCCACCTGCTCCTCATCGGCCACGTTGGCCTGGTGGGCCCAGGCTTGGCCGCCGGCGGCGCTGATCTGGTTCACCACCGCCTCGGCCGCGGCGGGTGAGCTGGCGTAGTTCACCACCACGGTGGCGCCGGCTGCCGCCAAGTTCTGGGCGATGGCGGCACCGATGCCGCGGCTGGCGCCGGTCACCAGGGCGACCTGACCGGCGAGGGGGGTGGCGTCAGCCATGGGAGTGGGGCGTAAGCGTCGGGGGAGCGTAGGTCCGAGCCGGTGCCGGGGCTGGGTGGCTCAGGCCTGCATTACCTCCACCCCCGCCAGGGCCGGCCCCAGTAGATCGGCAAAGGCCTGCAACTGCCCCTTGCTGCCCATCACCACCAAGAGCTGGCCAGGGCCGAGCCGCACATCCCCGCCGGGGTTGGCAATCAGGGGCGGCTCGATTGCGGCCTCCCCGGGCCGGCGGATCGCCAACACCAGGGCGCCGCTGCGGCGCCCCAGCTGCAGCTCCGCCAGGCTGGCGCCATTCAGGCTGCCCAGGCGTTCCGCGTCGGCACTGAGCCGGAATTCCTCCACTTCACAGTCGCTGCCGGCCAGTAGGTCCATGAAGGTCACCGCCAAGGGCCGCAGGGCGGTGGCGGCCATGGTGCGGCCACCGGCCACGTAGGGGCTCACCACCTGATCCGCCCCGGCCAGGCGCAGCTTGCCTTCGGCTTCGGAGCTGTCGGCCCGGGCAATCAGGCGGGCCCGGGGTGCCAGGCCGCGGGCGCTGAGAATCACATAAAGGTTGGCGGCGTTGCTGGGTAGGGCCGCCACCAGTGCCCGGCAGTGGTGGATGCCGGCCTCCTCCAGGGTTTCATCGAGGGTGGCATCGGCCTGCAGCACCGTGAACCCCCGCTGTTGGGCCTCATTGATGCGCTCGGGATCGAGTTCCACCACCAGCAGGGGGACCCCCTCGCCGCTGAGTTGCTCGGCGATTTCCCGCCCGATGCGGCCGTAGCCGCAGAGAATCACGTGTTGGTTCATCGTGCGCTGGAGCTGTTGGCGATAGCGCCGCTCGCGCAGGCGCCGGAAATAGCCGGAGTTGGTTAATTCCAGCAGTTTTTGCAGGGTCTGCTGGACCACCACCAGGCCGCCCACCAGCAGCAGGGCGGTGACCGCCCGCCCGCCGTGGCTGAGCACGGGGGCATGGGTGTCGGTGAGGCCGAGGGTGCTGAGGATGATCAGCACCATCCAATAGCAGTCGCCCCAGTCCCAGCCTTCCACCAGGTGGTAGGCGACGGCACCGGCATTCACCACGCCCCCCAGAGCCAACAGGGGGCCGGCCCAGGGTTGGCGCCGCAGCAGCCCGTTCAGCGCCCCCTGGGGTCGGCGCCGGGCGCTGCGGTTGCGGAGTTGGCGCCTGGGCCTGCTCATCCCAGGCCGAGGGCCTGGAGCACCGCGGCGTCGCTAAGGGTCTGCAGCGCGCCGGCCTCACCCACCGCCTGCACCCCTTGGCGGATGGGCAGCTCAGTGGGCTGGGCCCCGAGGGCCACCAGGGGCATGCCGGCCAGTAGGGCCAGTTCGCTGGTGATCGGATCGCTGCTCAGCACCACATCGCAGCTGGCCAGCTGGGCGGCCCGTTCCAGCAGCTTGCCCTGGCGGCGGCCCTCCACGATGCGCACGTCCGGCAGCTTGGCCCGCACCAGCGCCGGCAACGCCTGCCAGTGGGCGGTGGGCCAGTCGTCGCTGGCGCCGCTGGCGGCCAGCAGCAGGGCGGGGCCGCTGCCGGCGGGCAGCTCGGATGCCGCCTGGCTCAGGGCCGCCTTGGGCAGGGCGAGGCGGAAGCCCGCGGCGTCGAGCTCCAGGCCCAGGGGCCTGAGGTAGGCGGCCAGGGCTTGGGCGGGCCAGCCAGCACTGGGGCTCACGGTGCTGGTGGCGGAAAAGCCGCCGGCGGCCACGCGATTGGGGATGTGGCTCATCGAGAGCATCAGATCCACCTGCCGGCCACTGGCCAGGTTGATGCAGGCCTGGAAGTCGGGCTCGCGCACATTGCCCAGCAGGTTGGCCCAGTCCGCCAGGGAGGGGTTGGCGTCGAAGTCGAAGGGGATCAGCTTCTCCACCGCCGGCAGCAGGCTCCAGGCGGCAGCGGCGGTGGGGGCACAGGCCACCTGCACCTGGGCGTTCAGCGCTTCCGCCACCCGCGCGGCTGCCGGCAGGGCCTGCAGCTGGGCACGCAGGCCGCCCGGGATCAAAAACAGAACGCGCATGCCTGCGGGCGGATCGCCAGCTGATTGTATGGAGGTCGGTTTGTGCCGCATCCGACCGTCCCATGCACCTGCTGATCGCCTGCGCCGGCAGTGGCCGCCGCATGGGCGCCTCCCGCAACAAGTTGCTGCTGCCGGTGGCCGGCCGGCCGGTGTTGGCCTGGACCCTCGACGCCGCCCTGGCCAGCCGCGCCATCGCTTGGATCGGCATCGTTGGCCAGGCGATCGACCGGGCCGACATCGAAGCCCTGGTGGACGCGGCTCAGCCGGATCGGCCCGTGCAGTGGATCCAGGGGGGAGACACCCGTCAGGATTCGGTCTGCAACGGTCTGGCGGCCCTGCCGCCGGAGGCCCGCTCGGTGTTGATCCACGACGGGGCCCGCTGCCTGGTGGATCCGCAGCTGATCGACCGCTGCGCCGCAGCGGTGGCCGCCGGGGCCGCCGTGATCGCCGCCGCCCCCGTGACCGACACGATCAAGCGCGTGGATGCGGAGGGGGTCATCACCGCCACGCCGGATCGCTCCGAGCTGTGGGGGGCGCAGACGCCCCAGGGCTTTGCGGTGGAGCAGCTGCGCCGGGCCCACGCCCAGGCCCGCAGCGAGGGCTGGAGCGTCACGGACGATGCTTCCCTGTATGAGCGGCTCGGTTGGCCGGTCCGGGTGCTGGAGTCGTCCCCCGCCAACATCAAGATCACCACCCCCTTCGACATCACCATTGCCGAGGCGGTGTTGGCGGCCCGCTAGGGCTCCAGCAGCTCCAGGCTGCCGCCGCTGCCCGGGTGGCCCGCGGCATCCAGGCGGACCCGCCGCCCCATGGGCAGGGCGCCATTGCCGGGTCCATGGCCCACCGCCAGATCCCCCAGCACCGGGATGCCCAGGTCGGCGCAGCGCTCCCGCAGCACCTGCTCCACCGTGACGGCGCTGTCGTCGTCGCCATCCCCCGCGTCGCTATCGCTCGCCTCGCAATCGCTGAAGCGACCGAACGCCAGGCCCGCCAGCTGCTGCAGGGCGCCGCTCAGGCGCCAATGGGTGAGCATCCGATCGAGCCGATAGGGGGCCTCGCCGATGTCCTCCAGCACCAGCACCGCCCCCTGCAGATCCGGTAGGTGGGGGGTGCCCAGCAAGTGGGTGGCCACCGTCAGGTTCCCCACCAGTAGCGGGCCCTCCGCCACGCCGGGAGTCCAGCTGATGCCCTGCAGCGGCGGCAGCGGCTGGCCGAACAGCAGATCCCGCAAGCGCTGCTGGCTCCAGGGCGGTTCCGCCGCGAGGGTGGTCACCATCGGGCCATGGATGCCTCCGGGGATGCCGGCCGCCTGGCGGGCCCAGAGCAGGGAGGTCACGTCGGAGAACCCCAGCAGCCAGTGGGGAGATGGCCGTGAATCGCTTGGGCTCGGATCCTGGGTTTCCAGCAACCGGGCCGCACCCCAGCCCCCCCGCAGGCAGGCCACCAGGGGCGCCTGGGGGTGGAGATCCGCCTGCCGCTGGGCATCGCTGCCCGCCAGATAACCCCACTGCCGTAAGGGTTCGGGGTGGGGCTCCACCTGCAGCCCCCAGCTATTCAGCACGGCCATGCCCGCCTCGAGCCGCGCCGTGGCCTGCGCCGCCAGGGCCGAGCTGGCGGCCGCCAGCTGCACCCGATCACCGTTCTGGAGAGGGCGGGGCCAGGGGCTCATGGCAGCGGCCCTCCGCTGCGCCCGATCACCAGGGCCAACAACAGCAGGCTGCCGAGCTGTACCTGGTGCTGGAAGTGCAGGCCGTAGGCCGAGCGCGGCGGATCGGGCCGTCGCAGCAGCCAGGCCTCCCGCAGCAGGCCGGCGCTGGCCAGCAGCCACAGCGGCCAGAAGGCCACCCCCACCCCCTGCAGGGCCGCGGCCAGGGCCAGCAGCAGGGCCGTGGCGCCGTAGCAGAGCCCCACAGCGAGGGGCGCGGCGTTTCCCAGGCTGAGGGCGGAGCTGCGCACCCCGAGGCGGCGGTCGTCGTCCCGGTCGGCCATGGCGTAGACGGTGTCGAAGCCGAAGGTCCACAGCAGGGTGGCCAGCCACAGGGCCAGCAGGGGAGTGCCGCCGCTCAGGTGCCCGCTGGCGGCGGCCCAGGGGATCAACACGGCAAAGCCCCAGCAGAGTGCCAGCACCGCCTGGGGATAGCCCAACCAACGCTTGGCGGAGGGGTAGAGCAGCACGGGGGGCAGGGCCGCCACGGCCAGCCCCAGGCACAGGCTGCGGCTGCCGGGCGGAAGGCCCCAGAGCACCACCGCCAGGGCCGCCAGAAGGCAGAGGGCCAGCAGCACCAGGGCGCCGGCTACGCCGATGCGTCCACTGGCCAGGGGGCGTTGGCGGGTGCGCTCCACCTGGGGGTCGATGCGCCGGTCCCAGAGGTCGTTGGCGACGCAGCCGGCACCGCTCACCGCCAGGCCCCCCAGCACGATCCAGCCCACCAAGGGCGGCGGCGGCGGGCCGGAGGGTTGCAGCCACAGGCTCCAGCCCGCCGGGATCAGCAGGATCAGCCGACCGCTGGGCTTGTCCCAACGCAGCAGCCCCAGCCAGGCCTGCAGCAGCGGCGGGAGACCCGATCGGTCGGAAGCCACGGCGTTGAAGGGTTGTTGGCGGGCACCCTAGGGCTGCCGGGCGGGACTGCATCGGTGCGAAAGTGACCCCGCTTCTGCGGCCATGGACGCTTGACCGAGTCCCCCAGCAGCTCGATCCGCCCGGTGGCGGGCATCGACATCGGCACCAACTCGATTCACCTGTTGATCGCCCAGGTGGACACGGCTCTGCGCAGCTTCTCGGTGCTGCTCACGGAGAAGTCGACCACACGGCTGGGGGAGCGCGATCCGGAGACGGGCGACCTCAGCCCCGAGGCCATCGAGCGGGCGTTCACCACCCTGCGCCATTGCCGCGAGCTGGCCGCCAGCCATGGCGTGCAGCCCGGCGATGTGGTGACGGCGGCCACCAGCGCCGTGCGGGAGGCCCCCAACGGCCGTGAATTCCTGCAGGCGATCCAGGAGCAACTCGGCCTGGAGGTGGATCTGGTGAGTGGCCCCGAGGAGGCCCGCCTGATTTACCTGGGGGTGCTCTCCGGCATGGCCTTCGGCGATCAGCCCCATCTGATCCTGGACATCGGTGGAGGCTCCACGGAACTGGTGCTGGCGGACGGCCGTGATGCCCGTGCCCTCACCAGCACCCGGGTTGGGGCCGTGCGGCTGCAGCGCGAGTTTGTGCACGAGGAACCGCTCCTCCCCCAGCGGGTGGAGTTTCTGCGGGCCTTCATTCAGGGCTGCCTGGAGCCGGCGGTGCTCAAGGTGCGGCAACGGATCGAGACCGGCGAGCGGCCGGTGCTGGTGGCCACCAGCGGCACCGCCATGGCGATTGCGGCGATGGCCGCCGCGGAGGATCCCAGGCCGCCCCTGCGGTTGCAGGGCTATCGCGTCAGCCGGGAGCGGCTGGATCATCTGCTCGGCCGTCTTCTGGGGATGACCCCGGCCCAGCGCCGCGCCGTGCCGGGGCTGAATGAGCGCCGGGCCGAGATCATCGTCCCGGGGGGCCTGATCCTGCAGACCGCCATGGCGATGCTCGGGGCCAAGGAGTTTGTGGTGTGCGACCGCGCCCTGCGGGAGGGGCTGATCGTCGACTGGATGCTGCGCAACGATCTGATCGTGGATCGCTTTGCGTTCCAGAGCAGCATCCGTCAGCGCACGGTGCTGCACCAGGCGCAGCGCTACGGGGTGGATCTGGCGCGGGCGGAGCGGGTGGCCAGCTACGCCCTCAGCCTCTACAGCCAGACCCAGGGGTTGCTGCATACGGACGACGGCGGCGGTCGCCAGTTGCTATGGGCGGCGGCGATGCTGCACAGCTGCGGACAGCACATCAACACCGGGGCATATCACAAACACAGCTGGTATCTGATTCACCACGGCGAGCTGCTGGGCTACTCCGACAGCGAACATTTGATGGTGGCGGCCATTGCCCGCTATCACCGCCGCTCCCTGCCCAAGAAACGGCATGAGGCCTGGCAGCTGTTGGAGGGCCGTGAACAGCGGCGCCTGGTGGCCTCCATGGCGCTGTTGCTGCGCATGGCGGTGGCCCTCGACCGCCGCCCCCAGCCGGTGGTGGCGGGGATTCAGGTGCGTCGCGACGGCAACAGCGGTTGTGCGATTCGGCTGGAGCCGATGGCGTCGGATCTCGACCTCAGCCTCGAGCGTTGGAGCCTGGCCGCCTGTGCACCGGCGGTGGAGGAGGCGGTGGGGGTGCGCCTCAGGGTGTTGGAGCCGTCGGCGTAGGCGGCTTGGGCTGAGCTGGGGCGGTGGGTTTGGTGGCGGCTTTGAAGGTGAGCCAGTTGATTTGGTCGATCGGCCCCAGGGGTTTGGCGGGAGCCGAGCCCAGGCTGGCCAGCACCAGATCGGGGCG
Organism: Prochloraceae cyanobacterium; assembly: GCA_040376355.1. GTDB lineage: Bacteria > Cyanobacteriota > Cyanobacteriia > PCC-6307 > Cyanobiaceae > Vulcanococcus. The sequence goes on from JBEIQU010000048.1 coordinate 6,966, forward strand.
ACCGGCCAGCACCCGCAGACCCTGCCCCAGGGGGAAGACGCGGCGACCCATGAGGTTGCCCTCAAACAACTGCTTGCCCGCGAGGCTGCGCACCTCAATCCAGCTGGGCTGGGGGCTGCTGAGGGTGAGGGTGCTGGGGGCCGCAGCGGCTTTGGCAGCCGGCTTTGGGGCTGGCTTGGCGGCCGGTTGGGGGGTGGGCTTCACCACCGCCTTTGGGGCTGGTGCGGTGCCGGTGAGCGCCTGCAGGCGGCCTTGGATCCAAGCCAGTTCGTTGGGCAGGGTTTGGCGGTTCTGCCAGCAAACGGTGCCGGCGCTGATCACCCCAGCCGCTAGGGCGAGCTGGGCCAGGCGCACCAGGGGGCCTGGGCGCTTGCGCGCCTGTGCCTTGGACTCGGTGTACTGGCTGGCGGTGAGTCGGCTGGGCCGGCGATCGTCGGCGGGGGCCTCAGCGGATGCCAGGGGCGCCGGGGCCGGCTTGATGGCGAAGCCACCCTGCTTAAGTGGCGCCACCAGCCCATCGATGTCCACATCCAGGCAGCTGGCCACACGACGGGCCTGGGCGATCACGAACACCATCTCGGGCAGGCGTTCCAGGTCAGCCTCTTCGAGGGCGGTGAGTTGCTCTTCACCCATGCGCAGCTGGGCAGCCAGTTGCGTCAGTTCGAGGCCGCGACTGCGTCGCGCCTCCCGCAGGCTGCTGCCCAGTTGAACCAGGGCTGTGGTGATGCCGCTCTCCAACGTCTTCGCCGTCGCAGGGTCAGGGGTGGCCTGGCTGGCCGTCATGGGCAGACCAGGGGCACTGTCGCGGCATTGTGCCCTGAATCTTCAGCTTTTGCCCACAGACCTGTCGCAAAAACCAAGCCTGGAGCCGGGATTGCTGGAAAAACTGATGGGCGATACTGGATTCGAACCAGTGACCCCTTCCGTGTGAAGGAAGTGCGCTACCACTGTGCTAATCGCCCGCGTGCGCTGATCGCTCGCGCCCAAGGAGCTTAAAACATGGCCCCCCCCGGGTCCGCTCAGCTGGCCCCCGGGCGGAACAGGTGGTCGTGGCTGGCGGAGTAGAGCAGCGAGCGGGCGGTGTCGGGGGCCCGCAGGGCGGGGCTCACCAGATAGAGGGTGGTGCGGATCAGTTGGCGCTCTTGGGTGGCCTGGGCCATGGCGCTGAGGGGCACCACCTGCAGCCACTGGTCGGGCCAGCTGACGCGGTAGCCGATGGCCACCGGGGTGTCGGCGGGGTAGTGCAGCAGCAGCTCCTGTTGCACCTCCTCCACGTGGCGGGCGCTCAGATACAGGCAGAGGGAGGCCTGCAGGGCCGCCAGCCGCTCGAGGGATTCCCGGTCGGGCACCCCCGTGCGTCCACCGGCCCTGCTGAGCACGATGGTTTGCACCAGGCCGGGGATGGTGAGCTCGGCCCGCAGGGCCGCGGCCGTGGCCTGGTAGGCGCTCAACCCCGGCACCACCTCCACCTCCACCTCGGCATCCAGCAGGCGGCAGAGCTGTTCGTTCAGGGCGCTGTAGAGGCAGGTGTCGCCGTCGTGCAAACGCACCACGCGCTTTCCGGCTGCGACCCGCTCCAGCATCAACGCCATCACCTCCTCGAGGGTGAGGGTGCTGGTGCGGATCCGTTCGCAGTCTGCTGAGGCCATGGCCGCCAGCTGGGGATTCACCAGCGAGTCGGTCCAGATCAGCACCTCCGCCTGCTCGATGGCCCGGGCGGCCCTGAGGGTGAGCAGGTCGGGGGCGCCGGGTCCCGCCCCCACAATCCAGACCTTGCCGGTGTTCATGGCTGCTGCCTCGGTCGGCTGGGGTCGGGCAGCGGCTGTTGGCGCCCGTAGAGCCAAGACAGGCCGAAGGCGCCGAGGCTGATCAACAGCAGGCTCATCAGCTGGGCCATGCGCAGGCCCCCGGCACAGTCCGGCGGGCTGCCCAGCAGGCAGAGGGGATCGATGCGCAACCCCTCAATCCAGAGGCGACCGGCGCTGTAGGCGATCAGATACACGCAGCTCAGGGCACCTGCTGGCAGGTTGATGCGGCCGCGCACGCCGCGGAAGAACAGCACCAGCAGCAGGGCTAGAACCCCGAGGTTCCACAGCGATTCGTAGAGGAAGGTGGGGTGAAAGGTGGCCTGAT
>JBEIQU010000144.1:0-4723 GCA_040376355.1 Prochloraceae cyanobacterium
CCGGCGGCTGGCGATCCCAGCGTGCCATCGCCACACTGCAAGCAGCCGCGCTCTGCCGCCAATGGCCCTCGATCGCTTCAAGCAGGCGCTGGCCGCCCTCCTCGACCAGGCCCCCAGCGATCCGCTGGAGCGTGATGAATTCTTCGAGCTGAACACCCTGCCCACCGAGGGGGGCTCGGGTTTTGAAGTGGTGATCTGCGATGAGGAGCACGAGATCTTCGCGGTGATCCACACCGACCGGCTGTTTGAGGAGGGGGAGCCCGGCCAGGAGGAGGTGGAGGCGATGGTGCCGGCCTTCCTCAAGCAGGCCTTCGACTTAGACCCTGAGGAATGGCGCGCCACCGAACCCTTCGACCTGGGCTGGCGCAGCCGCGAATACCTGTGGTTCATGGAATTCACCGTGCCGGGGCTGACGCCCACCTGCAGCTTCGATTAGGGGAGCTGAAGCTGCAGCAGTTGCAGCTGCCGCTGGCGTTGGCTGCACAGCAGCAGGACCCCCTCCCCCAGCGGCGCCGGCAGGCCGGTCCTGAGCCGCAGCACCTCCCGTTCCACCAGGGCCACTCCGCAGGTTTCCACGATCAACACCGGCAGAGTGGAGGCCTGACCATGCATGGCCTGCAGATCGAAGGCCTGGCGCGCGGCCCTGGCACTGCGCTCCAATCCGAGGGCCTCCACCAACGCCGGCCAGAGATCATTCACCGGCGTGCAGGCCGCTAGATCGAGGGTGGACATCAGTCGTGGTGCAGCTGCACAAAGTGGGGTGCAAACAGGAACACCTGCTCCCCCAGCCTCTCCTGCTGCCCGTCGAGGGCAAAGGCGCCACCGGCCATGAAATCGGCGGCGCGCTGCTTCTGGTCCGGCGGCAGGGCGCTGAGGTTGAGCAGCACCGTGGCGTGATCCCGTAGGGCCAGCACCGCCTCCTGCAAGGCCTCAAACCGGGTGGGTTGCAGCACCACCACCTCAGCCCCCCAGCGCTGCCGGTCCGGAATCAGATCGGGGGGGAGCGTATCCATGCTCAGGCCTCAGGGCCGTCGGGGGCGAAGCGTTGCAACAACTCCGCTGTGGGGTGAATGGTTTCCACCTCATCCTCGTTATCGAGAAAGGCGTCGAACGATCGGTAACGACGAATCGTGGGGCTGTACTGAGGATCGGCACAGACCTCCGGCCAATCCATCGTCTTGGGTTTGAGCTCCTGGAAAAAGGCCAAGGCCTCCTCCAGATCCGCCGCATCTCCGCAGCCTTCCCCCTGCCAGATCAATTCATAGAAGGTCATGGGAGCACCCCCCGGCCCTGGTGAACCCAGCATGACCCGAGCAACACAAAGCGGCCACCCGGAGGAGGCCGCCATGAACGTCCGCGAATGGCGGAGAATCAGCGCAGGGAATCAGCTGAGCCGTACGCAAGGGCGGCTCGCTGCCGCGACTCACTCCTCTTCGCCGCCGGCAGGGATCAGTTTGATCTGCTTGCGTCCCAACTTGATTTCAAATTCATCGCCGGGCTTCAGGCCCAGCAGGGCGGTATAGGCCTTACCCACCAGCAGGTTGCCATTGCCCTGCACCGTGGCCACGTAGCTCAGCTTGCGGCCACCCTTGCCGGCACCACCACCACCGCCAGTGCCCAGATTGAGGCCCTTGGCATCGAGCAGCGCTTCGTAGAAGGCGGTGAAGTTGAGACGCTCCGCGCCATCCTTCTTGGAGCTCACATAGCCACAGGCACGCACAAGATCAGACTTGCTGACATCGCCCATCTCCTTGACCTTGGCCAGGAGTTCAGAACCGGTGAGCATCGAAAAAGAGGAACGCTGCGGCAAACATAGCGCTTTAAAGCTGCATCACCAAGGGGCAGATGCGCCGTGAAGAGAGATTGCACAGGGCTGCCATCTTCAATCAGCTCCCTAGGGTCCCTCTAGCGCGAACCAACCATCCCATGACCATGCCGTTCAGCGTCGGTGAGGTATTTCTGGAAAGCGTCTCCACCGGTGTGATCACCGCCGAGGAAATCGCCTGGATCACAGCCGAGCAGGCCAGCTTTGATCGCCAGGAAGAGGCCATGGTGCTGAAGCTGGGTCGCCTGGTCGATAACGGCACGATTCAGATCGGCTGCCGCTTGCTGCAGGCCTGAGGCCCGACGCCGCCTGTCCCGTTAGATCAACTCCGGATGCCGGGGGTCCCCCTTGAAGGGCCCCTGCACCGCCGCGGTGATCCAGCCGCCATAGAACCCACCGGGCTGGGGCCGCACCGGCTCGTCGTCCAACCAGCACCCATCCATCAAGGCTGGATACAGCGCAAACCAACCCGCCAGGGGTGCAAACGCCTCGGTGGGCTCGGGGTAGCTCCACACAGCCCGCGGCAGGCGCCTGCCGTCGTGCACCACATCGAAGTAGCGGGCCACCCCCTTCCACTCACAGAAGCTGCGCCCAGCCGCCGGCTGCAACAGTTCCAGGCACATCGCCTCCGGGGGCAGATAGAGCGTGGGCGGGTGGAAGGTCTCCAGCACCCGCAGGCTGGTGGCACTCTCCGCCAGCAGCTGCCCCAGGGCCCTCACCACCACCCGCTGCGTGCCCGGCACCAGGGCCGGGGGGCGGGGGTAGTCGCAGACGCGCTCGATCGGCGGCGCCATGGCTCAGCCCGGAATGAAGGTGCGCAGCCGGCGTGCATCGAGCCCGGCCCTGCGCTGCAGCTCCGTGGCATCGAGGGCCTGCTCCTCGCGCACCTGGGCGGCGATCACATCGTCCTCCAGCACCGCAAACCCTTCGGCCGCCGCCAGCTCCAGCAACTCCGGCAACTCCAGGGGCTCCCGCAGGCGCTGGGCCAGGGCGGGCCGCTCACGGGCATGGGCCAGAAAGGCGTCCAGCTGCTGCAGGCTCACGGGTCGGATCCAAGTGCAGCTGTCCTAGCGGGTCGGCGCAGCCCCTGGGCACCGCCGGGATCCAAACTGATGCGATACACCAGGCCGCATGACCCGCATGCCCCCCATGCAGCAGCCCAAACCTCTACCCGAATGGATGCGCCGCGCCGGTGCCGGGATGACCGCCGCCGTGGCGGTGCTGTTCGTGGTGCTGCTGGTGCAGGTGCGGCTCCAGAGCAACCGCATTCAGCAACTCCAGGACAAGGTGCAGACCCTGGAGAACGCTGGCGACCTGGAGCGCACCAATGCCCTGGAGGAGCAACTGCGCTCCACGGTGGAGCGACTGCAGGGCATGGAGGGGCTCGAACAGGCGGTGCAGCGGCTCAGCGCTGAGCAGGCCAACCTGAAACTGCAGATCGGTCGGGGCGGCTACGACAACAGCCTTCCCCCGGATCTACTGCGGCCGCCGGCCCTGCCCAAGCTGCCCAGCGGTCTGGAATGAGGGCCGCCGGGGTGCCGGCCCCGATCGACGCCGCGGCGCGCCTGAGCCAGGTGCAAAGCCCGGTGATCCCGCTGATGGGGGAGTGGATCCGCCAGACCCCTGGCACCCTCTCCCTCGGTCAGGGCATGGTGCATTGGGGCCCACCGGACCAGGCCCTGGAGGCCGCCCGCGACGCTCTCGCTGACGGCCTGGGCCAACCCCACGCCGGCGAGGCCAGCCGCGATGCCTACGGCCCCATGGCCGGTGATCCGGACCTGCGCCATGCCGTGGGCCACTGGCTGGAAGCGCACCACGGCCTCGACCTGGAGGGCTCGACGGTGCTGATCACCGCCGGCAGCAACATGGCCTTCAACGCCATCGCCCAGGTGCTCTGCGACCCCGGCGACGAGTGCCTGCTGCCGGTGCCCTACTACTTCAACCACGCCATGGCGATCCGCCTGGCGGGGGGCGTGCCGGTGGCGGTGGAGGCGGGTGTGGTTCCCGATCCGGAGCGGTTGGCGGCGGCGATCACCCCGCGCACCCGGGCGATCGTGACCATCTCCCCCAATAACCCCAGCGGGGCCGTGCTGCCCAGGCCGGTGCTGGAGGCGATCAACCGGCTCTGCGCCGATCGCGGCCTGCTGCACATCAGCGATGAGGCCTATGCCCTATTCGGCCATGGGGCGACACCGGTGTGGAGCCCGGGGCAGGGGCGCGGCAGCGGCGCCCACACCGTGACCCTCGGCTCCCTCTCCAAAAGCCATGGCATGGCGGGATGGCGCATCGGCTGGGCCGTGGTGCCGCAAGGGCTGATGGCGCCATTGGCCAAGGTGCAGGACACGATCCTGATCGGGCCGCCACGGCTGAACCAACGGGCGGCCGTTGGTGCCCTGGCCGCCGGCGTGGGCTGGTGCCAGCAGCGGATCAACGCGCTCCAGACCCAGCGCCAGCAGGTGTTGGCGGCGCTGGAGCAGGCCAATGCCCCCTGGCGTCTGCTGGCTCCCGCCGATGGCGCCTTCTATGCCCTGCTGCAACTGGACAGTGCCCTGAGCGCCGATGAGGCCATGGAGCGGCTGATCCGCGAACACCGGGTGGCCCTGGTGAGCGGCAGCAGCTTTGGCCTACGGGGCTGCTGCCTGCGGCTGAGCTACGGCATGCTCGGGCGGGCGGATCTGGCGGAGGCCCTGGAGCGGTTGTGCGGAGGGCTGCTGGCCCTCAGCACAGCTCCGTAGCGCGATCCCGCGCTAGCCCTTCACCGCATCCCCACTGGCGCTGGGCAAGATGTAGCGCTGCAGGCCGATGAACAGCAGCAGCACCGGCAGGATCGACACCACCGCCCCGGCGGCCACGAGCCGCCAGTCGAGGGCAAAGCTGCTGGCCAGCTGCTGCAAGCCC
>JBEIQU010000066.1:0-7994 GCA_040376355.1 Prochloraceae cyanobacterium
AGCTGCTGCCCCACTGGCAGCTCAACGGCGAGAAGCTGCGCCGTGAGCTGCGCTTCGTCGACTTTGTGGAGGCGTTTGGCTTCATGGCGAAGGTGGCCCTGATCGCCGAGGCGATGGGCCACCATCCGGAATGGAGCAACGTGTGGAACCGGGTGGTGATTGAGCTCACCACCCATGACACCGGTGGCCTCTCCAGCCTCGATCTGGCGCTGGCCCAGCGGATCGACGGGCTGCTGGCCTAGGCCAGCACCGGCAGACGGGCTGGGTCGCGCTGCTCGAACTGCAGCGCCTCCCCCTGCACCTCCACGGCCACGGTGTGGCCGCCGGTGAACTGCCCCGCCAGGATCCCCTTGGCGATCGGGGTTTCCAGCTCCCGCTGGATGGCCCGCTTGAGGGGCCGGGCGCCGTACACGGGGTCGTAGCCCACGGTGGCCAGCCAGTCGAGGGCGGCGGTGCTGAGGTCGAGACCCAGCTTCTTCTCCTCCAGGCGCTTCGCCAGGCGCTGCACCTGCAGCTCCACGATCTGCCGCAGTTCCTCCTGCTTGAGGCTGTGGAAGATGATCGTTTCGTCGAGCCGGTTGAGGAATTCCGGGCGGAAGTGGGCCCGCAGGGCCTCGTTCACCCGTGACTCCATCTCGCTGTGGCGCGCTGGGTCGCCGGCCAGATCGAGGATCGAGGCGCTGCCGATGTTGCTGGTGAGAATCAGCACCGTGTTGGTGAAATCCACCGTGCGGCCCTGGCCATCGGTGACGCGGCCGTCATCGAGGATCTGCAGCATCACGTTGAACACATCGGGGTGGGCCTTCTCCACCTCGTCGAACAGGATCACGGCATAGGGCCGGCGCCGCACCGCTTCGGTGAGCTGGCCGCCCTCCTCGTAGCCCACATAGCCCGGAGGGGCGCCGATCAGGCGGCTGACGGCGTGCTTCTCCATGTACTCGGACATGTCGATGCGCACCATCGCCTCCTCGCTGTCGAACAGCTGGGAGGCCAGGGCCTTGCACAGCTCGGTTTTGCCCACACCGGTGGGGCCGAGGAACAGGAAGCTGGCGATGGGCCGGTTGGGATCACTCAGACCCGCACGGGAGCGCTGGATGGCATCGGCCACGGCGGTCACCGCCTGGGCCTGCCCCACCACGCGGGTGTGCAGCTCATCCTCGAGATGCAGCAGTTTCTCCATCTCGCTCTGCACCAGCTTGGTGACGGGGATGCCCGTCCATTTGGCGATCACCTCGGCGATGTCCTCCTCGGTGACCTCCTCCCGCAGCAGGGTCTTGTCGCCGCCGCCGGCGGTGAGCTCCTCCTCCTTGGCCGCCAGCTGCTTGTGCAGCTCCGCCAGGGTGCCGTATTCCAGCTCGGCCGCCTTGTTGAGGTCGTAGCTGCGCTTGGCCTGCTCGATCTGCAGTTGCACCTGCTCGATCTCCTCCTTGAGGGCGCCGAGGGCGTCGATGGAGCCCTTCTCCTTCTGCCACTGGGCGTTGAGGGCGCTCTGCTGCTCACTGAGGTCGGCCAGCTCCTTCTCCAGTCGCTCCAGCCGATCACGGCTGGCGGCATCGGATTCGCGCCCCAGGGAGAGCTTCTCCATCTCCAGCTGCAGGATGCGCCGATCGAGTTCGTCGATCTGCTCTGGCTTGGAGGTGATCTCCATCTTCAGGCGCGCCGCCGATTCATCCACCAGGTCGATGGCCTTATCCGGCAGGAAGCGATCGGCGATGTAGCGGCTGCTGAGCACGGCGGCCGCCACCAGGGCGTTGTCGGCGATGCGCACGCCATGGTGCACCTCGTAGCGCTCCTTGAGGCCCCGCAGGATCGAGATGGTGTCCTCCACCGTGGGCTGATCCACGAACACCTGTTGGAAGCGCCGCTCCAGGGCCGGGTCCTTCTCGATGTGCTGGCGGTGCTCATCGAGGGTGGTGGCACCGATGCAGCGCAGTTCGCCGCGGGCCAGCATCGGCTTGAGCAGGTTGCTGGCATCCATGGCGCCGCCGGTGGCGCCGGCCCCCACCACGGTGTGGATCTCGTCGATGAACAGCACGATCTGGCCCTCGGAGGCGGTCACCTCCTTGAGCACGGCCTTGAGCCGTTCCTCGAATTCGCCGCGGTATTTGGCACCGGCGATCAGGGCCCCCATGTCGAGGGCAATCAGCTGACGGTTCTGCAAGGCCTGCGGCACATCGCCGTTGACGATCCGCTGGGCCAGGCCCTCCACGATCGCCGTCTTGCCCACGCCGGGTTCGCCGATCAGCACCGGGTTGTTCTTGGTGCGGCGGCTGAGGATCTGGATCGTGCGGCGGATCTCCTCGTCACGGCCAATCACCGGATCGAGCTTGCCGTCGCGGGCGGCGGCCGTCAGGTCGCGGCCGTATTTCTCCAGGGATTCGTAGGTGCCTTCGGGGTTCTGGTCGCTCACTTTCTGGGATCCACGGATGGCCTGAACGGCCTCTTTGAGTTGTTCGGTGTTGGTGCCGGCCTGGGAGAGCAGCTGCTTGCCGCAGCGATCATCGATGGCCAGGGCCAGCAGCAGGTGTTCGATGGCGATGTAGCTGTCGCCATAGCTGCCCTTGAGTTCGTTGGCCTGGTCGAGCAGGGTGTTCAGCCCCTTGCCCAGGTACACGTTGTCCGGCGGGGCGCTGAGGCTCGGCTGGGCGGCGCTGTAGGCATCCACCCGCTGGCTGAGGGTGCCCACATCCACGCCCGCCTTCTCGAGAATGCGGCCCGCCAGGCCCTGCTGGGCCAGGAGGGCGGCGAACAGGTGCTCACATTCCATCTGCTGCTGGCGCCGCTGCTGGGCCAGCTGCTGGGCGGCCACCACGGCGGCCCAGGCCTTCTCCGTGAACAGCTCAGCGGTGGGATGCATGGGTGACCTCCCGGATTGGATCGGTTGTCAAAACCGTATGGCTGGCTCAGCGCGCTGGCGCGGGGGAGAACCGAATCGTTGGTGTCGGTCCTCCCCCCTGCGGTGGTGGAGGCCGTCCCCACAGGGACGGGCAACCGTCAGGCGGACCGCCGCGGCGGCCATGATGACGCGGTTCGAACGGCCCCGGTGTGGCGCATGGCTGAGCAGACGCGTGAGGAGCTGGTGCTGGATCTGGCGCGGCAATCCTTCGCCTTTGATGCCACCGCCAGCGATGCGGAGCGCAACTGCTGGCTGGTGGTGCATCGCCATGCCCACGGGGTGCTGCCCAGCGAATACGACATCCGCGAGGTGCCGGAGGACCTCTACCTGGCGGTGCTGGAGCAGCGCCGTCGTCTAGGGGCGCCGGACTGAGCCTGATCCGCCACCCGGCACGCAACCTGGCAGGGGGGCAATGGCCGGCAGCTGGGCGGCCTTCAGGAAGGCGACGGCCCGGGCAGCCGCCTGGTGGTCTGGGTGCGGCGGTGGGTCGGCGGCAGTGGGGGCCGGCAGGGCCATGGGCACATCGGCGGCTCCTGGCACCATGACGCCGCTGCCCAGGGCTGGCAACAAAAAAGCCGCCCCGGCAGGGGCGGCAATGAAAGGGAACCGGAGCGGCTCAGGCGACTCAGGCCCAGCCCTTCTGGCTCATGGACTCCACGTAGGCAGCCACGTCAGCGATGTCACCGGCGCTGAGCTTGCCGCCGAAGGCGGGCATGGCGTTCTTGCCGTTGGTCACCTGGTACTGGATGGCCTCTTCATGGCCAGCGCTGTAGTTGGCCAGGTAGGACTCGAGAGCTTCCTTCTTGAGGGTGCGCTCGGCGTTCACCACGTTGCCGCCGCCCATGTGGCAGGCCGCGCAGTTGGCGGAGAAGATCTGACCGCCGTGGTCGGCATCAGCGGCAAAGCTGGGGGCGGCACCCAGCACCAGCGCCAGGCAAAGAGCAATCAGAGAGAGAAGACGGCGCATCGGAGCTCGTGCAACCCGGACAAGCTAGAAGGCGACTGAGCCCTGTGTCGCCGCTGCTGCAGAGGTTTGCAACATTTGTCACCTGGTGCGGAGCGCCCTAGCGGGGCAGGCCGGCGTCCTCGAACACGGCCTCCAGGGTGGGGGCGTGGCTCACCATCCCGAAGCGCTCCGGCGGGCTGATGGGCTCGTGCACGAAGTGCCGCTGGCGGATCGAGAAGCGGTCCCAGGCGTTCACCTCGATGCGCAGCAGCTTGATCAGGCCCTCGATCAGCCACTCGCTCAGCTCCAGGCCCACCGGCGGCATCCAGCCGCGGCACCAGCCCACCAGGCTCCGCACCGTTTGATTCACCGTGACGCTCGGCTGCCCCAGCACCAGCCGGCGCACCTTCCCCTGGCCCGGCTCTGGGTTGGGGCGCTGCGGGGTGGTGGCCAGGTGCGCGCAGACCCGGGCGATGTCGGCGGCGTGGATGAAGTGGAAGGAGGCGTCGGTGCGCAGCCACTTGGCCAGCCACAGCCAGCGGGCTCCCTCCCGCAGGCCCGCGGTGAGGTAGCTGGTGGGGAATCGGCCGCCGCCATCCACCGTCCCGCCGAACACCAGGGTGGGGAACACGGCCACGATCCGCTCCGCCAGGGGGTGGCTCTCCAACTGCTCCAGGCACTGGGCCTTGGTTTGGATGTATTCGGTGCCGTAGGCCATGGCCTCGGGCAGCAGCTTCAGGTGGCGATCGAGGATGCTGGCGGTGGAGAAGTACACCACCTGCTCCAGCACGGCGGGGTCGGTGGCGGCCAGCATCGCCTTCACCGCCACCACGTTCACCTGCAGGGCCCGCTCCGGATCCCCCCAGGCGGTGGCGGTGTGGATGATGCGGGTGGCCGAGGCGATCTGGGCCCGATGCGGTTCGGCATCGCGCAGATCCCCCACCAGCAGGGTGATGCGGGGATCCTGCCGCGGCACGGCGGTGAGTTTCTCCGGATCCCGCAGCCACAGCAGCAGCTGGGCATCGGTTTCGCGGTAGAGCAGATCGGCGATGTGCTGCCCCACGCAGCCGCTGGCCCCGGTGATCAGGATCCGGGCGGGCCTGGCGCCTGCCGCAGGGGAGGCCTCGGGGCTCAAGCCACCGCTCCGATGCGCTCCATCACCGACTTGCCAGCTTCAAAGAAGGCGGCGCCGTTTTCCTCTGGGGTGCCGGGCAGGATGCCGTGGCCCAGGTTGAGGATGTGCTTGCGGCCGCGGGCCTTGCGCACCGTGTCGTCGATGCGGGCACGGATGGCTTCCGGGGTGCCGAACAGCAGACCGGGGTCCACATTGCCCTGCACACCCACGTGCTCGGGCAGGCGGGCCAGGCCTTCGGCCATGTCCACGGTCCAGTCCAGGGAGACGATGTCCACCCCCGTGCGGGCCATGCGCTCGATCACCCCGGCGCTGCCGGAGATGTAGAGGATGAAGGGGGTATCGGGGTGGGTCTGCTTCACCAGATCCACCACTTTCTTCTGATACGGGGCCGCGAAGGTGTCGTAGTCCATGGGGCTCAGCTGCCCGGCCCAGGAGTCGAACATCTGCACCACCTGGGCGCCGGAATCGATCTGGTAGCGCAGGTAGGCGGCGATCGACTCGGCGAAGTGATCCAGCAGGCGGTGCAGCAGCTGCGGCTCCTGGAAGGCCATCGCCTTGATCACGGCGTAGTTCTTGGAGCTCTTGCCCTCCACCACGTAGGCCGCCAGGGTCCAGGGGGCGCCCACGAAGCCCAGCACCGCTGCTTCGTTGCCCACGGCGGAGCGCAGGCGGGTGAGCACCTCACCCACGAAGGTCATGCTCTCGGCCGGTTGCAGGGGGCGCAGCGCCTCCACCTGGGCCATGGTGCGGATGGGGTCCTGGATCAGGGGGCCCTTGCTCTCGACGATGTCGAAGTCGATCCCCATGCCCGGCAGGGGCGTGAGGATGTCGGAGAACAGGATCACGCCATCGGGCTTGAAGGCGTGGAAGGGCTGCATCGAGATCTCATAGGAGAGATCGGGGTTCTCAGAGCGCTCCCGGAAGCCGGGGTGGCGGTCGCGCAGGTCGCGGTACACCTTCATGTACCGGCCCGCCTGGCGCATCATCCAGACCGGCGGACGCTCCACCTGCTCACCTCGGGCGGCGCGCAGCAGCAGTGGGGCGTTGGCGGACATGGGCGACGAAAAGACGAAGCGCGAACCTACCCGAGCAGCCCGCCCTCCACGGCGGTTTCGTCACACAGCGGCTCCTGGCTGCGTTTGTCGTCCCGCTGCAACACCAGCACCGAGAGTGGGGGCAGGCACAGGTCGAGCGAGTGCTCGTAGCCGTGGATGCCCCATTCGTCGGTGAACTTGCCCCCCAGGTTGCCCAGGTTGCTGCCGCCGTAGCGCTCGGCATCGGTGTTGAACACCTCCGCGTAGAAGCCGCTCACCGGCACGCCGATGCGGTAGTGGGAGTGGCTCTGGGGGGTGAAGTTGGCCACCACCACCAGCCACCGGCCGGTGGTGCTCTCGCGGCGCATGAAGCTGATCACGGAGTGGCGGTTGTCGTTGCAATCGATCCACTGGAAGCCGTACTGGTCGAAGTCATCGCGCCACAGGGCCGGTTCGGCCTTGTAGAAGCTGTTGAGATCGTCCACCAGCCGCTGGATGCCCTGGTGCGGTTCGTGCTGCAGCAGGTCCCACTCCAGGTCACCCCAGACGTTCCATTCGCCCCGCTGGCCGAATTCCATCCCCATGAAGATCGTCTTCTTGCCGGGGTGCGTCCACATGTAGGCCAGCAGGGCGCGCACGTTGGCGAACTTCTGCCAGTCGTCGCCCGGCATCTTGTGCAGCAGGTTGCTCTTGCCATGCACCACCTCGTCGTGGCTGAGGGCGAGCATGAAGTTCTCGGTGTAGGCGTACCAGATCGAGAAGGTGACGTTGTTCTGGTGGAACTGACGGAACCACGGATCCAGCTCGAAGTAATCGAGCATGTCGTGCATCCAGCCCATGTTCCATTTGAGGTTGAACCCCAGGCCCCCCATGTCGGTGGGCTTGGTCACCATCGGCCAGGTGGTGGATTCCTCGGCGATCGAGAGGGCCCCCGGGTAGTGCTGGAACAGCACGTGGTTGGCCTGCTGCAGGAACTGCACCGCCTCGGTGTTCTCACGGCCACCGTGTTCGTTGGGGATCCACTCGCCGTCGGGGCGCAGGTAATCGCGGTAGAGCATCGATGCCACCGCATCCACCCGGATGCCATCGATGTGGAACTGCTCGAACCAGAACACCAGGTTCGCCACCAGGAAGTTGCGAACCTCGTTGCGGCTGTAGTTGAAGATCAGCGTTCCCCACTCCTTGTGCTCGCCGATGCGGGGGTCGGCGTGCTCATAGAGGTGTTGGCCGTCGAAGAACGCCAGGCCGTGGGCGTCCTTGGGGAAGTGGCCCGGCACCCAGTCGAGGATCACACCGATGCCCTCGGCATGGCAGCGGTCCACAAAGGCTCGGAATTCATCGGGCTGGCCGAAGCGGCTGGTGGGGGCGTACCAGCCCGTCACCTGATAGCCCCAGGAGCCATCGAAGGGATGCTCCGACAGGGGCATCAGCTCGATGTGGGTGAAGCCGCGGGCCTTCACATAGGGGATCACCCGATCCGCCAGCTCCGGATAGGTGAGCAGGCGGGCGCCGGGCTTGAGATCGGCCGCCGGCACCGGTGGCCTGGCCGTGCCATCGGGCTCGATATAAGGCTGGTCGGCGCTGGCATGCATCCAGCTGCCCAGGTGCATCTCGTACACCGCAATCGGCTGATCCAGCGGATTGCGGCTGTCCCGCTCCTGCATCCAGGCGCTGTCACCCCAGGCGTAGCCAGCCAGGGGCTCAACGATGGAGCCGTGGTTGGGGCGCACCTCATGGCGGAAGCCGTAGGGGTCGGACTTCTGGTAGCAGTGGCCGTCCTGGGTGCGGACTTCGTATTTGTAGATCTCGCCGGGCTTGAGCCCCGGGATGAACAGCTCCCAGCAGCCCCCGAGCCGCGACTGCATCGGGTGATGGCGACCATCCCAGCCGTTGAAGTTGCCGAGCAACGACACGCTGCGGGCATTGGGGGCCCACAGACAGAACATCACCCCGCTAACGCCATTGCGGGTCACCACATGGGCG
>JBEIQU010000213.1:0-3550 GCA_040376355.1 Prochloraceae cyanobacterium
CGGTGGCCTGGTGGATCCGTCCGACCCGCGGCTTCCGGCGGTAGCCGCCATCACCCTGGCCTACCTGGCCATCGGTGCGGTCGACGACTGGCGCAGCCTCACCAAGCACCACAACACCGGTCTCACCCCCCGCGGCAAGCTGCTGCTGCAGGCGATCTCAGCGGTGGCCTTCCTGGCCTGGGCCGCGGCCGGCCAGTTCATGGGCAGCGACATCGCCCTGCCCCTGGGCTGGGTGCTGCCCCTGGGGTTGGTGATCTGGCCCCTGGGGCTGTTCGTGTTCCTGGCAGAAAGCAACGCCACCAACCTCACCGACGGCCTCGACGGCCTAGCGGCCGGCTGCGGCGCCATTGTGTTCAGTGGCCTGGGGCTGCAGCTGATGCTGCGGGGCCATGAAGGGGATCCAGCCCTGGCGGGGTTCTGTGCGGCCATGGCGGGCTGCTGGCTGGGCTTCCTGCTGTTCAACCGCCACCCCGCCCGGGTGTTCATGGGCGACACCGGCTCCCTGGCCATGGGGGCCGCCCTGGCGGCGGTGGCCCTGCTGAGCAACAGCCTCTGGCCGCTGCTGCTGATGGGCGGTGTATTCCTGGCGGAATCCCTCTCCGTGATCGTGCAGGTGTGGGTGTTCAAGGCCACCAAGGGGCCCGATGGGGTCGGGCGGCGGGTGCTGCGCATGGCGCCGCTGCACCACCATTTCGAACTGGGGGGCGCCAGCGAGCAGCAGGTGGTGGTGGGCTTCTGGGCCGTCAGTCTGATACTGGTGACCCTGGGGCTGGTGCTGCTGCCCTGAACCGCTCGCCATGGCCTATTTCACCTGGAAGGAAGCCGGCCTCACCGCCGATTGCGCCAGCCTGGAGGCGATGGCCTCCCGCTTCGAGGAGGCGGCGGCCCTGATGCGCCGCATGGCGGCCGAAGGGTTCGTGCTGGAGCGCCACAGCGATGGGCAGCACATCACCCATGGCGACGCCTCGGTGTTTGCCGCCTACGGCTTCATTGATGAGCAGTCGCCGGTGCGGCAGCTGAGCCTGATCAACCCGGACGCCTGAGGTAGCCCACCAGCCACACCACGATGAAGGCCAGGGCTGACAGCCCCAGGTACACCAGCGTCCAGCGCTGCAGGCTTTCAATGCTCAGACCATTGAGCAATCCATCGGCAGCATCGCCGGCGGTGGCATAGGCCAGGGGAACACGCAGCAGCACAGGGCAGCGCCGGGGCAGGATCGATGCAGTCTCCTTCAGCCGCGGCCATGGCCAGCACCCCCTTCCCCCGCAGCCTGATGCTCCTGGGCAGCGGTGAGCTGGGCAAGGAGGTGGCCATCGCCGCCCAGCGCCTGGGTTGCCGAGTGATCGCCGTCGACCGCTACGCCGATGCCCCCGCCATGCAGGTGGCGCACGTGGCGGAGGTGGTGGCCATGGCCGATCCAGAGGCCCTCAAGGCCGTGGTGCGTCGCCACCGGCCGGATGTGGTGGTGCCGGAAATCGAAGCCCTGGCGGTGGATGCCCTGGCGGAGCTGGAGGCCGAAGGCACCACCGTGATCCCCACCGCCCGGGCCACGGCGGTGACCATGAACCGCGACCGCATCCGCGACCTGGCCGCCACGGAACTGGGGCTGCGCACCGCACGCTTCGCCTATGCGGAGAGCGCTGAACAACTGGCCGCCGCCGCTGCCCCCCTGGGCTGGCCCGTGGTGGTGAAACCGGTGATGAGCTCCTCCGGCAAGGGGCAGAGCGTGGTGCATCGACCGGAGGACATCGATGCCGCCTGGGAGGCGGCCATGGCCGGGGCCCGGGGCAGCGGTGCCCGGGTGATCGTGGAGGAGTTCCTCCACTTCGAGCAGGAGATCACGCTGCTCACCGTGAAGCAGTGGAGCGGGCCCACCCTGTTCTGCCCGCCCATCGGCCACCTTCAGGAGCGGGGCGATTACCAGTGCAGCTGGCAGCCGGCCCACCTCGACTGGGACCAGCTGGCGGCCGCCCAGACCATGGCCCGCCAAGTCACCGACAACCTGGGGGGAGCGGGCATCTTCGGAGTGGAGTTCTTCGTCTGCCGCACGGCGGAGGGCGCCAGTGAGGTGGTGTTCTCGGAGCTGTCCCCCAGGCCCCATGACACCGGCCTGGTGACCCTGGCTGGCCAGAACCTGAGCGAATTCGAACTGCACCTGCGGGCCGTGCTGGGGCTGCCGATCCCGGAGATTCGCTCCGTGGCCCCGGCCGCCAGCCGCGTGATCCTGGCCCAGGAGGCCAGCGACAGCGTGACGTTCCACGGCCTGGAGCAGGCCCTGGCCAGCCCCGATGTGCAGGTGCTGCTGTTCGGCAAGCCCGATGCCCGGCCCCACCGCCGCATGGGGGTGGCCCTCGCCAGCGGCGCCAGCCTCGAGGAAGCCCGCCAGCGGGCCGACCAGGCCGCCGCCGCGATCCGGGTGTCGGGCGCGGGCTGAACCAGCCGCCAGAGAGGCCCAAACCCCTCTAGCGCCAACGGGAGTGAGGCGGTACGGTGCGGCCACGACGACCGCCCATGCCCCAGGTCCAGCCCACCCCTGATCCCCGCCGGCGGCGCGGCCAGGCCCAGCTGGTGCCGGCGGAGCAGCAGCGACAACGGCGCCCCCGCCCGGCGGCACCGGTGCCGCTGCAGGATGAGCGGCAGCGACGCCGGCCAGGGCGACCCGGCAGCAAACCCCGACGCGGCATCCCGCGGCTGCACGTGTTTCTCGCGGGCCTAGGCCTGGGCTATGGCCTCAACGGCCCCCTGCCACACCTGGCCACCGCCCTGCTGGCGGGGTTGCATCACCCCACCAACCTGCTGGGCTCCCTGATCACTCCAGCGGGCATGGGGGAGCGGCGCATCGTGGTGATGGGCACCGACCACGTCAGCACCAACACCGACGTGATGTTCACGGTGCAACTGAAGGATGGCCGCACGGAGCTCACCCAGGTGCCCCGTGACACCTTCATCGACTCCAGCAAATACGGCGTGATGAAGGCCAATTCGCTGTACAGCAGCGGCGGGCCCGACATGGTGAAGCAGGAGCTGAGTCAGCTGCTGTCGGCGAAGGTGGATCGCTATCTGGTGCTCAACCTCAACGCCGTGCAGCGGTTGGCCCAGGCCATCGGCGGCGTGGAGGTGGATGTGCCCAAGCGCATGCACTACGTGGACAACAGCCAGGGCTTGTACATCGACCTCTACCCCGGCAAACAGCTGCTGCAGGGCAAGGAGCTGGAGGGCTTCCTGCGCTTCCGCCACGACGAGCTGGGGGACATCGGCCGCATGGAGCGCCAGAAACTGGTGCTGGCGCAAGTGTTCCGCAAGCTGGCGAACCCGGCCACGGCCACCCGCCTGCCGGACCTGATGCGGATCGCCGGCAGCGACATCCGCACCGACCTCTCCCCCGTGGACCTGGGCGCGTTGATGACGGCCATGGCCACCACCAAGCTCAGCACCCGTCAACTGGCGGGCACCCCCTACTGGTTCGAGGACATCAGCTACTGGATGCCCGACGGCATCCCCAACCGCAACGCCTACCCCACGTCGCAGCCCCCGATCTAGGGCTTGCCC
>JBEIQU010000233.1:0-3269 GCA_040376355.1 Prochloraceae cyanobacterium
CCACCTTCCTCGACCACGAAACCGCCAAGATCGACGCCCTGATCGCCGAGCAGCAGCGGCTGATCGAACTGCTTCAGGAGAAGCGCCAGGCCGTGATCTCCCATGCCGTGACCAAGGGGCTGAATCCGGACGCGCCGATGAAGGATTCGGGGGTGGAGTGGCTGGGGGAGGTGCCGGAGCATTGGGAGGTTATGGGGCTGACAAAAACAATTGGTCCAGTCGTCGATTACAGAGGACGCACGCCATCAAAATGCGACTCAGGAACTCTGCTGGTAACAGCAAGAAACATACGAAGCGGCGAGATTGATTACTCTCTGTCCGAGGAGTATGTAGACCCCCTTGAAGCAGAGGAGTTGCTACAGCGAGGAAGACCAGTCGTCGGGGACGTCCTGTTTACCATGGAAGCACCGCTTGGCCAGGTCGCCCTGGTAGATCGTGAGGACATTGCGCTTGCACAGCGAGTCGTGAAGTTCAGGGGGATCACCAGCCGCATGACCAATAACTTTTTAATGTGGTGGCTAGCCGGTTCTCACTGCCAAAATCAACTTAGTTCGCTGAGCACGGGGTCTACAGCGCTTGGTATCAAGGCAAGCAAGTTGTCCGCGATAACATGCCTAGTGCCTCCAGTTGAGGAGCAATTGACAATATGCAATCATATCCACAATTCAATAAGGAGACTGAGCATGATTCATGATGCTGCACTGAGCCAAATCGCACTACTCCAAGAACGCCGCTCCGCCCTGATCTCCGCCGCCGTCACCGGCCAGATCTATGTGCGTGGCCTGGTGCCCGAGGCCGAAGCTGCATGAGCAGCACCCCCAAGACGATCCAGATCTTCCTGCCCAGCGGCGAGCCCCACGGCATTCGCATCGCTGAGATCACTACCCGCATCGTGCAGGTGATCGAGGTGCCCCGCAGTCTGCTGGCGGATTTCCTGGCGATGGAGCAGAGCAGCCAGGTGGGGGTCTATTTGCTGGTGGGGGAGGAGGCTGGCGATGACGACCGACGCGTTTATGTGGGCCAGTCCGGCGATTTGCGGGCCCGCCTGGCCCAGCACCATCAGAAGAAGGACTTCTGGCAGCGGGCCCTGGTGCTGATCTCCCGCACCAACAGCCTCACGCAAACCCATGCCCTGTTCCTTGAATGGCATGCCCTGCAGCAACTCCGCCAGGTGGGCCGCTTCCGGGATGAAAACGGCACCAGCGGTTCCAGGCCCCACACGCCCGCGCCCCTGGAGGCGGATTGCATGGAGATCTTCGAAACCGGCAGCACCCTCTTCTCCACCCTTGGCTACCCGCTATTCGATCCATTGGCCACAACCACGGAAGCTGCAAATCCTGCTGAGCTCTTCTTCTGTCGCAGCCCAGGAGCCGGCGTTGACGGCAGAGGCGTTTACACCGCTGAGGGTTTTGTGGTGCTGGCCGGTTCGGTGGGTCGGCTGGAGAATGTGCCCTCGATCCAGGGCACCAACGACGCCAAGGTGCGCGAGCGCCTGTTTGCTGCTGGGGTGATGGAGGCCTCCGCCGCCGGAACCATCAGTTTCCCGCGGGATCATCTCTTCCGCAGCCCCAGCAGCGCGGCCTCGGCCCTGCTGGGCCGCACCGCCAACGGCTGGCGCGAATGGAAGAACGCCCAGGGGCTCACCTTGAGCCAGGTGAAGCGATGAACTCACCCGGATGTGGTGGGTCGTGCGGCCTTTTTCTCAAAACCATCATTCCTAGCTGTAAAGCTACGCGCCTTTATCTCGCCAATTCGTCATCATGACTAACTCCTATTCTCTTGATCCTGATGAATAACAACTCCTCAACGACTATGAGGACGGATCGCTGCGCTCCGTTGCCTCGCCTGAGTTGCTGATCAGTAGCGTGTTGCATAAATATCTCAGCGGTGTCTTCAGGGAAGCTCCAGCCAGCCCCGCAGCGCCAGATCCAGCTCGATCAGCACTTGGGGCTCCAGCTGCCCCACTACGATCCCCATTGCCGCAATCGGCACGGTGAATAGCTTGTCTACCATCAACTGAGACGGTTTGAGCAAGCCATTGCCGGGTGAAGGGGTCACCAGGATCCGCAGCAGCGGGGCCTCCATCAGGGTGCTGGTGAGGGGACAGAGTGTGACGCTGGGGTGGGCCTGCAGCCAGCGGTCGGCCTGCACCACCACCGCTGGCCGTGGCTTGCCCGAATACACACCTGGACTGGCGACGGTCACCACCGTTCCCCGGCGCACAGCCACTCTCAGCGCTGCCGCAACATCTGTCATGCGGTCCAGTCACTCCAGTCGGGTATCTGCTCGCTCCAGTTCGGAGACTCCAGCTCGGCCAGCAGTAGCGACTGGCGCCGGGCTTCCTCGTGGTCGCCGTGGCGGAGCAGGTATTGGCTGATGGCCTCGCGGATGCAGGCACTGCGGCTCTTGCCCAGCTGACGCGCCAACTGGTCGAGCTTCCGCTCCAGCTCGGGCTCCACTCGCACGCCGATCACCATGGCAGCACACGTGCAACGCTTCGTACAACAGCCTAGGTGCCTTGATTGGAGCCGGTGCGGGCCTGCGGCGGGAGCTTCTCCTGCGGCTTAGCCTGCTAGCAGCGAGCAAGCAGCCCCCCTTTTTTCTCACTCTCTCTTCTGCGCCGATGCGCACCCTCTACATCCGCCATGTGCCCGACGAGGTGGCCGTACGGCTTGAAAAGCTCGCCGCCCAGGCGGGCCTACCCCTGAGCACCTTTGACCTGCAGGAACTCACCACCGCCCGGCGCGCCGACAACGCCGAACTGCTGAAAGCACTGCCCGCCTTGCCGATCGAGCGCCCCAACATCCTGGAGGCCCTCTCAGACAGCCGCGTCGAGCGCTGATGCTGGTGATCGATGCCTCGGTGCTGGCCTGCGCCCTGCTGGTCGCTGGCCCTGCAAGGGTTCGTGACCAACGTCATCGCATCGAAGCAATGGCTGCCTGGATCATCGCCATCGACACGGATCGACTGGAGCACCGGCATTCTTCAACTCGTGCTATGCGGAGCAATGGGCTTTGTGCTGGCCGACAACTGGGCCTGATGGCCTACCCCGCGAATCACCGATCCTGCGGGACAGTCTCATGCGGTTTCTGCATAACTGTGGGGTTTGCTACGCCTTGCCCACCTAAGCTGCGCTCTCAAAGGTGGCCATCCCGCAGCTGCTAAGCCGATGAGCCTCCACCACGAAGCCGCCTTCGAGCTTGAGATCTGCGAGCAGCTCGGCGCCAACGGCTGGCTCTACGAGGAAGGCAGCGCCGCTGCCTACAGCC
>JBEIQU010000007.1:0-18409 GCA_040376355.1 Prochloraceae cyanobacterium
GAGGGGCTACAGGCTCACCAGGGGGGCCGTGCCCTGCCCCTGGTGCGGCTCACGCCCGCCTGCTGGGAGCTCGGCTGCGACCCCAAGGCGGGCCCCATCGAACTGACCTATGCGGTGATGGCCACCGAGCTCTCGGTGCGCACCTGCCACATGGATGCGCAGCACGCCTTCCTGGCCCTGGCGGCCGTGGTGCTGGAGGTGGAGGGGGAGCGCTGGTCCGCCCATCGGCTGCAGCTGAATCTGCCCAGGGGCTGGCAGGCCTTCGTGCCCCTGCCCGTCGACGGCCAGGGGGGCTGGACGGCCCGCAGCTTTGATCAGCTGATCGACACCCCCGTCGAAGCGGGTCCCCACCACCAGATCCACTTTGCAGTGGGTGGCATTCCCCACCACTGGGTGACCTGGGGGGGCTGTGCCGGCGGCGTCGATTGGCTCTTGGCGCGTTTCCCCTCCCTGATCAGCGATGTTCAGCAGGTCTGCCTGCGCTGCTGCCAGCTCATGGGGGTGGAGCGCCCGGCCAGCGACGCCTACCTGTTTGTGTTGCACCTGTTGGATGAGGGCTACGGGGGCCTCGAGCACGACGACAGCACCGTGCTGGTCTACGGGCGCCAGCGGTTTGAGCAGCCCCAGGGCTATCGGCGTTTTCTACAACTGGTGGCCCATGAGTACCTGCACCAGTGGAATGTGCGCCGGCTGCGTCCCCAAGAGCTCTGCCCCATCGACTACCACCAGCCCGCGGTGGTGCCCAGCCTCTGGTTTGCCGAAGGCATCACCAGCTACGTCGACCAATTGCTTCCACTCGCCGCCGGTTTGAGTAGCGCCGATGAACTGCTGCAGGACCTCGGGGACGACCTCAGCCGTTACAGGCTCACACCGGGACGCCTTGTCCAGAGCCTGCGCACCAGCAGCCAGGAGGCCTGGGTGAAGCTGTACAAGGCCGATGCCTATTCGGCCGACAGCCAGGTGAGCTACTACCTCAAGGGTGCCGTTGTGGCCCTGTGCCTGGATTTGCACTTGCGGCGTGACGGAGCCTCCCTGCCACTGGTGTTGCAACAGCTTTGGAGCAGCCATGGGCGTTGGGGACGCGGCTACAGCGAGGCGGATCTGATTCAGGCCTTTGCCCAACACAGCCCAGCCCTGGCCACCCAGTTACCCGCCTGGCTCGACGGAGTCGACGATCCCGATCTGGATGGCTACCTGTGCGATGTGGGTCTGCGGTTGGAGGCGGAGATGGCGAGCACACCATGGGCGGGCCTCAGCCTGCAGATCAAGGATGGATCGCTTGTGGCTCAGCGGGTCTGGAGGGATGGTCCTGCGGAACAGGCGGGGGTGATGGTCGGCGACGAGGTGCTGGCCCTGGAGGGCCAGCGGTTGCGACAACCGGCTCAGCTCGCAGAGGCGTTGCAGGCCGATGCTCCCCAGACGCTGTTGATTTGCCGTCGCTCTCAAGTCCTGTCGCTGCGCCTGCAGGCGCAGCCCCCCGGCGTGGAGCGCTATCGGTTGGTGGCCCAGGCCTCCATCAACGCTGAGCAGCGCGAAGCCCAACGGCGCTGGTTGACCCTCGACAACGGTCGTGACGGCACACCCACCGCGACAGCGCTGGCGACACCATGATGGATCCCTTCACCAGCCAGCGACGTCAGGCGGCTCTGGGTTGGGGTCTGGTCGCCGTGGCTGGAGCCGCTGCCCTCTGCGGCGTCGCCCTGGTGCTGCAGAACCTGCGGGACCACGGTGCGTTGGTGCTGCAGCCCCAGCGACAGCGGGTTCCGGATCCGCCCGCCCAGGCGACCTGGATCAGCCCGTTACGACGGCAATGCCACAGTGGCGATCCAGCCTTGCGTCAACGGCTGTTGGGCCTTCAGCAAACCTTGCCCCAACGGCTGGAGCGCCTGCGGATCAACCCCAGCAACTACGCCGAGCGTCTTGGGCGTGATGCCTACGGCAACCGTTTGGACACCACACCCTCGCTGGTGGTGCTGCACGAAACCGTCTACGGCCTGGGCTCCGCCATCAACACCTTCACCACCCACCACCCGCAGGATGCGGACCAGGTGAGCTACCACCTGTTGATTGGGGAGCAGGGGCGCGTGGTGGAAACCCTGGATCCCTCCAAGCGGGCCTTCGGCGCCGGGTACTCCGCCTTCCGGGGCCGTTGGGTGATCACCAATCCCGCCATGGCCGGCTCAGTGAACAACTTCGCCCTGCATCTCAGCCTCGAGACCCCCCTGGATGGGGAAGACAGTGAACCGGGCCACAGCGGCTACAGCACCAGTCAGTACGACAACCTGGCGGTGGTGCTGGCCGACTGGATGCGCCGTTATCGCATTCCCTTCGACGCCATCACCACCCATCGGCATGTGGATCTGGGGCTCGAACGGGCTGATCCCCGCAGTTTTGATTGGGCAGCCCTGCAACGGCGTCTGGCGGCCCTTGGGGCCCTCTGCTAAGTCAAGGCTTGAGGCGGCTGGGGCGTCTGGGCACGCCGAATTCAGATCAGCGGTGAAATCGGCTTCTTGCGCTGGCTGAACACCAAGCCATGCAGCTCCTGATCCTGCATGTAGCGAAGAATCCGGGCCGGGTAATCGAGTTTGCCGTTGTGCAGGTAGGCCAGGGTGGCCACGGTTTTGGCGTGCTGCCGTTGACCGCTCACATCGTGGGTGGCGCTGGGATCCTGCTCCAGCAGCCTGAGCAGCCGCGTGAGCTTGCCGGCCAGAAGGGCCACGTTGCGATCGGGATCTAGCAACTCTTCCCGGGCTGCAGCCACTTGCTCAGCCGTGGGGTTCTGGGGCAGCAGGCCTTGCTTCACCAACTCACTCACCCCCAGCTGAGCCGGCCCCAGGGTGCTGAACAAACCGGAATGGGCGGCGATGGGCAACCCTTCGCCGGGTTTGGCGTGCTGAATTTCATCAAACAGGATGGCGGTCAACAGCATCGGATTGATGCCGGTTCGGCGGCTCACCTGCTGCACCACGGGCTGCAAATCTTGCAGCTGAGTGAGGGCGTGGTTGCGAACGGGGGTCAGCTGATCCACCCCATGGGTGAACAACTGGGCCAAGCGTGGCTGGGGGCCATGGACGCCGAAGCGACGTTGCAGCTCCCGGATCTCATCCGGACTGAAGGTGGTGGGATCGAGGCGATCAGCCGCCGGAAGGACACTGCGCAAGGGCGCCAGGCTCGGGGTGCCCCACTCGCTGAAACCGAGGCCCAGCAACAGGGCCAGGGTGAGCAGGCGCTTCAACCCTTTCGGCGGCCGCACAACGCTGGCAAACCGATGAAGCTCGGTGCGGCTCTGCCGATCAGCCCCAGCGCAGAACCAGCGTGTCGCGAACTTCAGGATTGCTACTGAATTTACGGAATCTTACGAACACTGCTGTTGCTTGGCCAGGGGCGGATTGGGATGTGTGGCTGTCCACACAGTCGCGCTTCGGTCTTGTCGTTTTAAGAGATTGGTCCCGAACAGGGGTATCCCCCGGGGGCTTTCACGGATAGCGTCGCCTCGCCGCTTCCTTTCACCGGCTTCCATGACCCCCCTCCCCCCTGCACCCGGCTTGGATCCCCAAAGCCAGTGGCAGCGGTTCTGCAGCCTGCTTTGGCACGACACCGGGATGGGGGTTTGGCTGGACGTCAGCCGCATGGGCCTCGATGCGGGCGGGTTGGAGGCAATGCGCCCCAAGTTTGACCAGGCGTTTGCTGCCATGGATGCCCTCGAACAGGGCGCCATCGCCAACCCCGACGAGCAACGGCAGGTGGGGCATTACTGGTTGCGGGCGCCCCAGCTGGCCCCGGACCCAGCCAGCGCCGGCCATATCCAGGCGGAAGTGGACCGGATTGAAGCCTTTGGCCGTGAGGTGCTCAGCGGCGCCATCGCACCAGCCCCCGGCCAACGGTTCACCGATGTGCTGTGGATCGGTATCGGCGGATCGGGGCTTGGCCCGCTGCTGATGATCCGCGCCCTGCAGGATCCCGGTTCCGGTCTCCCCTTCCACTTCTTCGACAACGTCGATCCCGACGGCATGCGTCGCACCCTGGCCTCCCTGGGGGAGCGCCTGCGCACCACGCTGGTGATTGTTGTCAGCAAGTCTGGGGGCACCCCAGAACCCCACATCGGCATGCTGCAGGCCCGTCGGGCCGTGGAGTCCGCCGGCGGCCAGTGGATCCGACAGGCCGTGGCTGTCACCATGCTGGGCAGTCGCCTCGATCAGGAGGCCGAGCAGGGCGATTGGCTGGCCCGGTTCGACATGTTCGATTGGGTGGGGGGACGCACCAGCATCACCAGTGCCGTGGGCCTGCTTCCCGGCGTGTTGATCGGTTCCGACATCCGGGCCTTCCTCAAGGGTGCTGCCGCGATGGATGCGGCCACCCGCGACCACGATCTGTTCAACAACCCAGCCGCCCTGTTGGCCGCCTCCTGGTACCAGGCTGGTGGCGGCCGCGGCCAGCGGGACATGGTGGTGCTGCCCTACCGCGATCGGCTCGAGGTGTTTAGCCGTTACCTGCAGCAGCTGGTGATGGAGAGTTTGGGCAAAAAGCTCGACCGCAATGGCCAGGTGGTGCATCAGGGCTTGGCCGTGTACGGCAACAAGGGCTCCACCGACCAACACGCCTATGTGCAACAACTGCGCGATGGCGTCGACAACTTTTTCGTCACCTTCATCGAAGTGCTGGAGGATCCGGGCGACATTCCCCCGCTGGAGGGGGAGAACCCCGGTGACTTCCTTGATGGATTCCTGCAGGGAACCCGCTCGGCCCTCACTGAGGAAGGTCGCCACAACCTGAGCATCACCCTGCAGCGTCTGGATGCCACCAGCCTGGGTGCCCTGATCGCCCTGTTTGAACGGGCTGTTGGGCTCTACGGCGAACTGGTGAATGTCAACGCCTATCACCAGCCGGGGGTGGAAGCCGGTAAAAAAGCCGCCGCGGCGCTCCTGGATCTCCAGGCGCGGCTCGAGCAGGCCATGGCGGATCAGCAGGAGCACACCCTGGCGGACCTGCAACAGCGCATGGGTCTGGAGTCACCGGAATCGCTCTATTGGATCCTGCGACACCTCTGTGCCAACCGCCGCCACATTGATGCTCGCGGCGACTGGGGCAACCCCGAAACGTTGGTGTTCAAGCACGACTGATCCCCCTCAGGGGACGAGGTTCACCAATTTTCCGGGCACCACGATCACGCGGCTGGGGGCTTTGCCCTCCAGCCACTTGGCGGCGATCTCGCTGGTGAGGGCGAGCTGCTCGAGCGTGGCCTTGTCGGCGTCGGCTGGCACATCCAAGCTGCCGCGCACCTTGCCCTTGATCTGAATCACCAGGGGTACGGTGTCGCGCACCAGGGCTGAGGCATCGGATTGCGGCCAACTCTGCCGATGCACGCTGCTGCTGTGGAGATCGTCGGCGCTGGTGCGCCCCCCCAGTTTCAGCCAGAGCTCCTCCGCCAGATGCGGGGCGAAGGGGGCCAGCAGGATCACCAGATTGCGCAACGCCTCGCAGGCGAACACGTCGCTGCTCTCGGCGAGCCCGCTGCCCATGGCGTTGCTCAGCTTCATCAGCTCCGACACGGCGGTGTTGAACTGGTAATCGCCGTCGAGGTCTTCGCTGATGGCGGCGATGGCGGTGTGTACCGCACGGCGCAGCGCAGCATCGGCCTGGGTTAGGCCTCCACCCTGCTGGGCCGACGCCAGGGCCACGCCCACAGCCTCAGGACTGCCGGCCCCATCAGCAAGGTTGAGTCCGCGCTCGACAGCAGCCTCCACAAGCCGCCACAGGCGTTGCAGGAAGCGGAACTGACCCTCCACATCCGCGTCATCCCACTCCAGATCCTTTTCCGGGGGCGCCTTGAACAGGATGAACATGCGGGCGGTGTCAGCGCCGTAGCGGTCGATCACCGAAGCCGGATCGACGCCGTTGTACTTCGACTTCGACATCTTTTCGAAGAACGTCTCCAGCGGTTCACCGCTGATGGGGTCCCGGGGGTCCGTCGGATCGGCCACCTCCCCTGGAGGGATGTACTTGCCGCTGTTGGGATTCTTGTAGGTGACGCCCTGCACCATCCCCTGGGTCAGCAGGCGCGTGAACGGCTCATCGCAGCTCAGCAGCTTCCTGTCCCGCAGCACCTTGGTGAAGAAGCGGGAATAGAGCAGGTGAAGGATCGCGTGTTCAATGCCCCCGACGTACTGGTCCACCGGCAGCCAGGCATCCACCGCGGAGCGGCTGAACGGCAGCTGGGTGTTGTGGGGGTCGCTGTAACGCAGGAAGTACCAGCTGGAACACATGAAGGTGTCCATGGTGTCCGTCTCACGCCGGGCGGGCTTGCCGCAACAGGGGCAGGCCACCTGCACCCAGCTGTCCAGTTGCGCCAGGGGTGAGGCGCCCTTGCCGCTGAAGGCCACATCCCGGGGGAGCTCTACCGGTAGCTGCTCACTGGGCACGGGCACAACGCCACAGCTGTCGCAATGGATCACCGGAATCGGGCAGCCCCAATAGCGCTGGCGCGAGATCAACCAATCCCGCAGCCGGAATTGCACGCGTTCCTGGCCCCAGCCCTCGGCTTCCGCCGCGGCGGTGATCTCAGCTTTGGCCTTGCCACTGGGGAGACCATCGAAACGGCCGGAGTGAATCAGGACCCCCGCCTCGGTCCAGGCACCCCCCTCGAAGGCATGTTCGTCGCTGCCCTCCGGGATGATCACCTGGCGCACGGGCAGTTCGTACTGGCGGGCGAACAGAAAGTCCCGTTGGTCATGGGCCGGAACACCCATCACGGCCCCGGTGCCGTAATCCGCCAGCACGTAATCAGCGATCCACAGGGGAATCAGTTCGCCGGTGGCGGGGTTGCGCACCTGGGCGCCGATCGGAACACCGCGCTTGGGTTTGTCTTCGGCGGTGCGTTCCTGTTCGCTCTGGCGCGACACCAGATCACAGAAGGCCTCCACGCTGAGCTGCTGCTCGAGGGCAGTGAGGGCTGCCACCAAGGGATGCTCGGGGGCCAGCACCACATAGGTGGCCCCAAAAATGGTGTCTGGCCGGGTGGTGAACACCGTGATCCGCTCGCCGGAGGGCTGTCCCTCGGCCGTGATCACCTCAAACTGCAGTTCGGCCCCGGTGCTGCGCCCGATCCAGTTGGCCTGCATGGTGCGCACGCGCTCGGGCCAACCATCGAGCTGGTCGAGATCGTCCAGCAGCTGCTGGGCGTAATCGGTGATCTTCAGAAACCACTGGCGCAATTTGCGCTTTTCCACCAGGGCGCCGGAGCGCCAGGAGCGACCTTCGCTGTCCACCTGCTCATTGGCCAGCACCGTCTGGTCGATCGGGTCCCAATTGACCGTGGCGTCCTTTTGATAGGCGAGGCCGGCCTCCAGGAATTGCAGGAACAACCACTGGGTCCAGCGGTAGTAATCGGTGTGGCAGGTGGCCACTTCCCGCTGCCAGTCGATCGATAGCCCCAGCTGGTCCAGCTGGCTGCGCATCGAAGCAATGTTCTGATCGGTCCAAGCGCCAGGATCCACGCCGCGCTCGATGGCGGCATTTTCGGCGGGCAGGCCGAAGGCATCCCAGCCCATGGGGTGCAACACCTTGCGGCCCCGTAGGCGCTGCACCCGTGCCACCACATCGGTGATCACGTAGTTGCGCACATGGCCCATGTGCAGATTCCCCGATGGGTAGGGGAACATCGACAGGGCATAGAACCCCTGCTCTCCGGGCTCCAGCGTCGGGGTCTCGTGCAGACCGTGTTGCTGCCAGGCGCGCTGCCAGCTCGCTTCAATCGCCTGGGGTTGATAGCGGCTGGAGTCGCTCACGGGTCGGCAGGGTGCGTGCCGCTGATGCTCCCACAGCCTCAGGTCTGGGACTGGATCAACGCGATGGCCCGGCGGTTCACCAGCACCGGTTCCCCAACACCATCCACCTGAACAGCCAGGAAGTCGGCATCCACCCAGACGGGGAAACCGCTCAGCTGTCCGCCACCGGCAAGGTCCACCTGGATCGCCATCTGGCGGCGAATCCATTGCTGCAGGAGGCGAATCCCCGGTTGCGAGGGATCAAATCCCGGGGGATGGCGCTCCGAGCTGCTCCCCATAGGATCGGCCTCAATCTCAAGCCTGTGCGCAGGCTGCCGCGCCGACCCGTGTTCAGCAACCTCCCGTTCAGCAAATACCAGGGTCTGGGCAACGACTTTCTGCTTCTGGATGCCCGCACTGCCCCTGAGCCCGAGCAGGCCTTTGGCCTGACTCCGGAGCGGGTGGCCCAATTGTGTGATCGCCGCTTCGGTGTCGGCGGCGATGGCGTGATCCTGGCCCTCCCCCCCCATGCCGGGGGGGAATGGCGGATGCGGATCTTCAACGCCGATGGCAGCGAGCCGGAGATGTGCGGCAATGGCATCCGTTGCCTGGCCCGCTTCCTGGCGGATCTGGATGGGGATGGCCCCGGTCGCACCTGGCAGATCGACACCCTGGCCGGTCGGATCGTTCCCGAACTGCTGCTGGATGGCACGGTGCGGGTGGACATGGGGGCGCCGTTTCTGCAGCCCGAGCAGGTGCCCACCACGCTGGAGATCGGCGCCGCCGGTCTCCCCCAGGGAGATCTGGAGGTGGATGGCGAACGGTTCGCCGTGGCGGCCGCCGGTATGGGCAATCCCCATGTGGTGATTCCGGTGGCGATGGTGGAGGAGATCGATCTGGAACGGTTCGGCCCTCTGCTCGAGCATCACCCGGCCTTCCCAGCCCGCACCAACGTGCATTTCGTGCAGGTGCTCAGCCCCGACCATTTGGTGATGCGCGTGTGGGAGCGGGGGGCCGGCCCGACCCTGGCCTGCGGCACAGGAGCCTGCGCCACCCTCGTAGCGATGCACAGCCTCGGCCTGTGTGAGCGGCGTGCCCGGCTTGATCTGCCAGGCGGTCCGCTGCAGATCCACTGGGATTCGGAGAGCGGCAGGGTGTTCATGGATGGCCCGGCGGAGCATGTATTCGATGGCGTGATTCCGGATCCCGCTGCGGTGGCGGCAGCCCGTCATCACGCCACGACTGCAGTCACAGCGCCAGCCCTGGCGTCGATGGAGCAACCGCCGTCCGAGGCCGAGTCCACAGCTGAGTCAGCCGCTGAGGCAATTGACTGCGCCACCGTCTGCACCAACGGCTGCATCCGACCCGACCGTTGCCCCAGCGCCGAGGCCCGCGCCCGGGTGGAGGCCCTGCTCCAGGGCACCTCGCTGGACGAGCTGGTGAACATCGCCTCCAATTCCCTGGAATCCCGCACCCGTGCCCGTTTTGAACGGGAGCCGGGGTTGAACCTCTAAAGGGATGGCCCAGGCCCACGCCATGGGGCTCGACCCATCCCGCTATCTGGACTGCAGCGCCACCACGCCCCTGGCCCCGCAGGTGCAGCAGGCCATGCAGGGGTGTCAACGCCACGCCTGGGCCAATCCCTCGAGCCTGCACGGGTTCGGACTGCAAGCCGCTGAACAATTGGAGCGCCAACGCCAGCGTCTCGCTCAGCTGCTCGGTTGCCAGAGCGCTCGGCTGGTGTTCACCTCCGGGGGCACGGAAGCGATTCACCTGGCCCTGCTGGGGATGGCCAACCAGCTCCCCCCCGACTCCCGCTTGCTGATCTCCAGCGTGGAACACCCCGCCACCCTGGCCGCCGCTGAGCAGCTGAAGCGAGCGGGGTGGCAGGTGCAGCAGCTCCCCGTGGATCACCAGGGGCTGGTGGATCTGGATCAGCTCCAGCGGTTGCTGGTTCCCCCCACACGGCTGGTGTCACTGATCTGGGGCCAGAACGAAGTGGGGACCCTGCAACCCATGGAGCGCATCGGTGCCCTGTGCCGCCAGGCGGGCGTTCCCTTGCACGTGGATGCGGTGCAGGTGGTGGGGCATCGCCCCATCGCCTTCGACAACCTGCCGGTGGATCTGATGAGCCTGGCGGCCCACAAATTGCAGGGCCCCCGGGGCATCGGTGCCCTGTTGATTCGCCAAGGGATGGAGCTCCGGCCGTTGCTCGGCGGTGGCGGGCAAGAGGGGGGACTGCGGGCCGGCACCGAACCGGTGGACCTGGTGACCGGTCTCGTGGCCGCCCTGGACCTCAGCCAGCAGCGGCTGGAGGCTCATGCCGGTCACGATCCCATCGCCCCCCTGCGCGATGCCCTGTTGCTCCGTCTGTTGGCCCTGCCTGGCTTGACCCTGACGGGGACGGACCCTCAGATGGTTGGAGCCGAGACCCGGCTCCCCCATCACATCAGCCTGTTGGCCCGGAGCCCCCAGGGGATGCCGCTGGCGGGGCGTCAGCTGGTGCAAGAACTGTGGGGTGAGGGCTGGGCCATCAGCAGTGGGTCTGCCTGCAGCAGCGGCCGCCAGCAACCGAGCCCGGTGCTCATGGCCATGGGCTATGGCGCTGACGAGGCGCAGGCTGGCGTACGCATCAGCCTGGGGGCCTGGCATGGGGAGGCCTTGCTCGAGCAGCTGCCGGCGGCCCTGGGGCGGGCCATGGCCCGTTGCAGCGTCAGCCGCGGGGCATCGGTCTAGGGATCGGCCTCTAGGGTCACGCCAGTTTCAGCACCGCCATGCTTCCCGCCGACCTGCGCACCGCCGAAACGGAGCTGCTGGAGGCGGTACGGGCGGCCCTTGCCAAGGGGGGCCGTGGCCTGTGGACGGCGGAGCTGCGCTTTGAAGGGCTGAGGATCCTGCCGGTGGCCCTCCGCTTGCTGGCGAACTTGCAACCGCAGGTCGCCGGCATTCGGCTGTTGTGTGCCGATGCGGGGGCCACCGCCCTGGCCAAACGGGATGCGCCTGACCTGGCGGACAGCATCAGCAGCCTCGGGGATCTTCAGCGGCTGCAGCAGGCGGATGGCGGCAGCGATGGCGTGGTGATCCTGGTGGCCCCAACCCCGGCGGATTACGA
Organism: Prochloraceae cyanobacterium; assembly: GCA_040376355.1. GTDB lineage: Bacteria > Cyanobacteriota > Cyanobacteriia > PCC-6307 > Cyanobiaceae > Vulcanococcus. Next base: position 10,876 of record JBEIQU010000007.1, read on the forward strand.
GGACGTGGAGCGCACCTGCGGCCAACATCGCGGCCCCGCAGTTCTGCTCAATGGTCGCCTCGAGGATGCCGCGGTGGGCATCGGCACCGTCGCCCGGGAGCGCCGCAAGGGATTCCTGGGGGAATGGCAATCCGCCTATGCCCTGATTCCCACGGCCGATGGTGCCCTACGCCATGCCTACCCGGCGGACTGGCAGTTCTACCGGCGCGATCCGGACGGGTACCGCAGGCTTTGCAGCTTCAGCACCAAACCGGATACGGAGCAACTGTTGTTGGCCCTCGAGGAGGCCGCCAAGGGCTGATCCAACGGGCTGACGCCATCGATCGTCTGCCTGGCTTGTTCCTGCCGCCGAGGCTCCGTACACTCCGGGCTCTGCTGAGACTCCATGGCTGACCGATCCCGCCGTTTGTCACCGCTGGATCTGGGGGCTGGGGCAGCGGTGCTGTTGGCGGCCGCGGGGGTGATTTGGAGCCCCAAGCTCAGTGGCGCCGTGGCCAGGGCCACCGGCAAGCTGCAGCCGGTCACCGTGCTGGTGGATGTGCGTGGTGTGCCGGTGGCGGATCCCGCGGTGGTGCTGGATGCAGCCCGGCGCAGCGGCAGGGTGAGCCTCGTGATCCGCAATCAACCCCACGGCAGTGTTGCCGTGAAGCAGGTGATTCCGCTGCAACGCAAGCTCTCCGCCGTGTTTGCCGATGGCCGGGTGGTGAGCGCCCCCGATCCCAATCAACTGCAGTTCGCCACGATTGATGCCCGCTTTGTGCTGCAGGGGGAAGGGCGTAAGGGGGCGGACGGGGTGGTCTTCGGCAACCAGAACCTCAAGATCGGCGCCCCGATCGAACTGGAGGGACCCAATTTCCGCGTGATCGGCTCAGTGACCGGTCTCAAGCTGGGAGCCTCCTGAGGTGCACGGCTGCCGCGCACTGGTCGTGCTGCTGCTGAGCGGCATGCCCATGGGCCTGGCGGTCCCTGCCTCGGCCCAGCTCAAACCCCCTGGCGGTATTCCCCAAATCGCGGCCAGCTCCCTGCCGGCCACACCGCCGCCGGTGGGTTTGCCCCTCCTGCAGGGCCAGGTGAGCTGTCCGGCCCTGCAGCAACGCATCCAAGCGGCCGTCGGCGGGGAGGCGGCGGTGTGGAGTATCACCGTCACCGATGGCAGTGGTCGGTTGCTGGCCGACATCAACGGCAAACGGCCCCGGGTACCGGCCTCCAACCAAAAACTGATCAGCACCGCCATTGCGCTGGACCGGCTCGGTCCGGATTACCGCCTAAGCACCCGGCTCTGGCGCCAACCGGACGGCAGTCTGCGGATCACCGGCGAAGGCGATCCCGACCTGGATCTGGCCCAATTGCGGCGCTTCGCCAAGCTCGCCCTGGGGTCCGGCAATGGCCGCATCCTGCTGGTGGAGGAGCCGCCGCAGCGTTGGTGGCCCCAGGGCTGGGAATGGGCGGATCGCTACGAGGCCTATGGCGCGCCGATCACGCGGTTGGCGCTCACCAGCAACGCCCTCGACATGGCGGTGCCCAATCCCCCCAGTCGCCTGCAGAGGCTGCTCTCCCAGGAGATCAAACGCCAGGGGGGCAGTGCCGCCATCACCCTGATGGCGCCGAATGCCGGCGGCGGCGATGGGGCCGAGCTCTTGCACGAGGAACGCTCGGTGGGGATGCACGGGTTGTTAAGCCTGGCCAACACCGACAGCCACAACTTCACCGCCGAGGTGCTGTTGCGCCAGGGCACCGGCACCTGGGACCTGCCGTTGGCCCGCCAACGGGCGATGCAGTGGCTCTCCGCCCAGGGGCTGCCGATGGCCGGTGTGTCGGTGGTGGATGGCAGTGGCCTCGACCGTGGCAACCGCGTCACCAGCCGGCTGCTGGCTGCGCTGTTGCTGCGGATGGCACAGCATCCCTATGGCCACCAGTACACCGCTTCGATGGCGATCGCCGGCCAGCGCGGCACCCTGCGCTCCCTCTGGCGTGGCACGGAGCTCGAGGGCCAGTTCCTTGGCAAGACCGGCACCATCAGCGGCGTGCGCACCATCAGCGGCGTGCTGGAGACCCCGGAGGGGCCCCGCTACCTGAGCATGGTGTCCAACGGTGCCGGGTCCCCCAACGGGACCATCGGGGTGATCCTGCGGGAGAGCCGGGAGCCGGGCCTGTGCCCGGCTTGAGCGATCAGCGAGGCCCCTAAGCCCTAGCCCTGTCCAGCTGCACGGCGCAGGCGCTCGGCGGCACGGCGGGCGCGACTGATCGAGACCGCCTGCTCCTGGCCCCGAGGCTGACTGGCCGGGCCGGTTGGATCCACGGCCTGCAGACGCACCAGTTCGCGGCGTCCGGCCACCACCACCTGGCCCATCTCCCGCAGGCGCCCCTCCAGCTCGCCCAACACTTGCTCCGCATAGCGGTTGGCCCCCTCCTGGACGGAGGCCGCTTCCTGGCGGGTGCGGGCGATCAGCGCCTCACACTGCTGCTGCGTCTGCTGACGGAACTGCAGGGCATCGGCCTGCACCCGCTCGGCCTCCGCCTGGCTGCTCTGCTGCAGGCGTAGGGCTTCCTGGCGGATCTTCTCCAGTTCCTGCAGGCTCTGCTGGCGAGCCTGCTCGTGCTGTTCGGCCAGTTGGCGCTTGAGTTCAATTGCCTCCTGGTCAAGCTGCTGCCGCCGCTGCAGGGCCTCCTGCTCCAGTTGCTGACGCCGCTGGCTGAACTGCTGCTCCAGTTGGGCCAGCCGGGCCTGTTGCTCCTGTTCGGCCTTGGCCACCTGCTGGCGGGCCTGGCCGATCATCTGCTCGCATTGCTGACGGGCCTGGTCGCGCAGTTCGGCCACCTGCCGCTCCGCCTCCTGACGCACGGCCTGGCCGTTGATCAGCTGCTCCCGCTGTTGCTTGGCTTGCTGCAGGATTTCGTCGGCCTGCTGGCGGGCGGTGCCGATGAACTCATCCTTCTGGCGCACCAGGGCCTCTGCCTGGCTGAGCTGGCCCGGCAAGGCCTCGCGCACCGCGTCCATCAATTCGATGGCGTCCTGCTCATTCACCAGACGGCCCCCGCTGAAGGGAACGCGGGTGCCATCGAGCACGATCTCCTCCAGCTGGTCGAGCTGATCCAGCACGGAGCTCACCTGGGAGCTGAGCTGAGCCTCGGACATCACAGCGACGCGGGGGATGACTGATTAAAGAGCCTGGCCAGATCCTGCGCCACTTCTGTGGGCACCATGTGATCCACCGCTCCGCCAAACCGAGCCACCTCCTTCACCACGGAGCTGCTCAGAAAGCTGTGGGCCGTCGCCGTGGCCAGAAACAGGGTTTCCAGCTGTGGCGCCAGGCTCTTGTTGGTGTGGGCGATCTGAAGTTCGTACTCGAAATCACTGAGGGCCCGCAGACCCCGCAGGATCACACCGGCCTGGCAACGCTGCGCAAAGTCGACCGTCAGGCCATCAAAGGCGGCCACGTCCACGGAGGCCAAGTGGGCGGTGGCCTTGCGGATCTGCTCGAGCCGCTGTTCCACGCTGAAGCAGGGGTTTTTGCTGGGATTGCGCAGCACGGCCACCACCAGGCCGTCGAACAGCAGCGCACCACGCTCGATCAGGTCGAGGTGCCCGAGGGTGAGCGGATCGAAACTGCCGGGATAGAGGGCGCGCATGCCGCGATCCTATGGAGGCGGTCCGACCCCGTCCCGCGGTTTCTAGAGTTGGGCCAGCAGCCCCACACCGAATGGACAGCAACGCCAGCCTCAACGCCGAGGCCAAGAAAGTCCTGCTGCGCAAGATTCCCCATGGCGTCTTCATCTGCGGCGTGGCGGAGGGAGATGAGGTCAACGGCTTCACCGCCAGCTGGGTCACCCAGGGCTCCTTCGAGCCGCCCCTGGTGGTGATGGCGGTTCGGGCCGACAGCACCAGCAACGGCATGATCCAGCGCAGTGGCCGCTTCTCCCTCAACGTGCTGGCCGCGGACCAGAAGGATCTGGCGGCGGTGTTTTTCAAGCCCCAGAAGGGCGTAGGTGGCCGTTTCGATGCGGCTCCTTTCCAACTCGGGGCCCTGGGGTTGCCGATTCTTCAGGACGCCCTGGGCGGCGTGGAATGTGAGCTGGTGGGTCAGGTGGCCCACGGCGACCACACCGTGTTCGTGGGCGAGGTGAAAACCGCCACCCTGCATCGGGATGGTGCGGCCCTTGAACTCAGCAGCACGGGCTGGCAGTACGGCGGTTGACCCCTCTGCATCAGGATCCAGCCCGGCTCAAGGCCCGGCTGAAGGAGGTGCCGGCTGAGCCGGGTTGCTATTTGCTGCGCGATAGCGACGACCGGATCCTCTACATCGGCAAGGCGAAGGTGCTGCGCAATCGCGTGCGCAGCTACTTCCAGAGCGGCAGCGGCCACGCCCACAGCCCCCGCATCGCCCTGATGGTGCGGCAGGTGTGCGAGATCGAATTCATCGTCACCGACAGTGAAGCCGAAGCCCTGGCCCTCGAGGCCAACCTGATCAAGAACCATCAGCCGCATTTCAATGTGCTGCTGAAGGACGACAAGAAATACCCCTACCTCTGCATCACCTGGAGCGAGGCCTACCCCCGCATCTTCATCACACGGCGGCGCCGTTTCCGCTCACCGTTGGATCGCTTTTACGGCCCCTATGTGGATGTGGGGCTGTTGCGGCGCACCCTCGCTCTGGTGAAACGGGTGTTCCCCTTGCGGCAACGTCCCCAGCCCCTCTACCGCGATCGCACCTGCCTCAACTTCGACATCGGCCGTTGTCCCGGCGTCTGTCAGCAGAAGATCAGCTCGGAGGACTACCACCACACCTTGCGGCAGGTGGCGATGGTGTTTCAGGGCCGCAATGAGGAACTGTTGGAGCTGCTGCAGCAGCAGATGCAGCGCTATGCCGAACGGCTGGATTACGAGAGTGCCGCACGGGTGCGGGACCAACTGCAGGGGATCGGTACCCTCACGGCGGACCAGAAAATGAGCCTCGGTGACAGCTCCGTCAGCCGTGATGTGATCGCCCTGGCCAGCGATCAACGGGTGGCGGCTGTGCAGGTGTTCCAGATGCGAGCCGGCAAGTTGGTGGGGCGCCTGGGGTTCACCGCTGAGGCTCTCGCCGAGCCTGGCCGCATTCTGCAGACGGTGATTGAGGAGCACTATTCACAGGTGGAGGGGGTGGAAATTCCGCCGGAGTTGCTCCTGCAGCACGCCATCCCCCAACAGGACCTCCTGCAGGAGTGGCTGAGCGAACTACGGGGGCGCCGGGTGCGGTTGGCGGTGCCCCAGCGGCAACAGAAGGCCGACCTGATTGATCTGGTGGAGCGCAACGCCCACTACGAACTGCAGCGCGCCCAGCGGGCAAGCGAACAGAACCTGCTGGCCACGGAGGATCTGGCGCAATTGCTCGAACTGACGGCACCGCCCCGACGCATTGAGGGCTACGACATCAGCCACATCCAGGGCAGTGATGCCGTGGCCTCCCAGGTGGTGTTCATCGACGGGTTGCCCGCCAAGCAGCACTACCGCAAATACAAGATCCGCAGCGCTTCCGTGCGGGCCGGCCATTCCGATGACTACATGAGCATGGCGGAGGTGATCCGGCGCCGCTTCCGCCGCTGGGCCCAGGCGAAGGCGGAGGGGGCTGACCTGCAGGAGCTGCGGCGGTCCACCGCCAGCAGCCTCCACACCGGCGGGCTGAACGACTGGCCGGATGTGGTGATGATCGATGGCGGCAAGGGCCAGCTGTCGGCGGTGATGGAAGCCCTGCGGGAATTGGACCTGGATCAAGAGCTGGTGGTCTGCTCCCTGGCCAAGCAGCGCGAGGAGGTGTTTGTGCCCGGGGCCTCCACACCCCTCGACAGCGAGGCCGAGCAGCTGGGGGTGCAGCTGCTGAGACGGCTGCGGGATGAAGCACACCGGTTCGCCGTCAGCTTCCACCGCCAGCAGCGGGGCGAACGGATGACACGGTCCCGGCTGTCGGACATTCCGGGGTTGGGACCGAAGCGGATCAAGGAGCTCCTGGCCCACTTCCGCTCCGTGGATGCCATCCAGCTGGCCAGCCTTGAGGCCCTGCGGGCGGCCCCGGGGCTGGGCCCGGGTCTGGCGCAGCAGGTCTGGAGCTATTTCCATCCCCAGGCGGATGGCCCTGTGCCTGAAGATGGCAGCGAGCTGTTGGGCGATCCAACCCCGCTGGAGATCGCCAGTTGATGCCTTCCCCACCACCGGCCCGCTGGCCACGGCCCTGGCAGTACTGGCTGGGGACACGGGTGGCAACCCTGGCGGGGCTGATGCTGGCCCTACTCACCCTGATCGGCCACCCGGCCCTGCTCTGGGCAGCGCCGGGACTCTGCATCGGACCGGTCTGTGGTGACGAGATCACCCGCAGTGCCAAGCATCACTGGCAGCTGCGGATCCGGCTCAACGACCAGCGAGGTCAGTGGGAGCGAGTGACCGTCGATTGTCGCCATGGGGAGCTCAGTCCTGAACTGGGGCCGGTGGAACGGGGACATGCCCTGGCGGTGGCCCTGAAAGCCTGTCGTCTGGCGGGGGAAACACCGGCATGAGCCTCGGCATCTGGGTGCTCGGGGATCAGTTGTCCCAGGCCCAGGCGGCCCTTGCCAGTACCCAACCCGATGCTGCACGGGTGCTGCTGGTGGAGAGCAGCTCGGTGCTCGGGCAACGGGCCTATCACCGACAGAAGCTGGTGCTCGTGTGGAGCGCTATGCGGCACTTCGCCGAGGAGCTGCGACAGGCCGGATGGACCGTCGACTACCGGATTAGCGAGCAATTCGGCGAGAGCGTGCGCGACTGGATCACCTGCCACGGCATCGAGCAGATGCGGTTGATGGAACCGGCGGATCGGGGATTCCGAGAGGCGATTGAGCGGCTGACGTTGCCGGTGACGCTCAATTGGCTGCCCAGCAATGCCTTCCTCTGGAGTCGCGAGGCCTTCGCCGCCTGGGCGGATGGGTATCGCCAGCTGCGCATGGAGCTGTTCTACCGGGAGGGGCGGCGCCGCTTTGCCGTGCTGATGGAGGGTGAGGGGGCGACGGCCCAGCCCCTGGGGGGCCAATGGAATTACGACCACGACAACCGGCGCGCCCCCACCAAGGGGTTGCGGGGCCCAGAGCCGCTGTGGTTTGAACCCGACGCCATCACCCAAGCGGTGATGGCGCGCGTGCGGCAGCTGGATCAGGAGCGCCAGAAGGGCGGACTGCCACCCCTGCCCGGTCAGTTGGAGCCCTTCCGGTGGGGGGTGAGCCGCGCCCAGGCCCTGGCGGTGCTGGAGCACTTCATCGACACCCGCCTGGCGGGATTTGGCCCCTATCAGGACGCCATGGTGAACGGCGAACCCACCCTGTGGCATGCGCTGCTCTCGCCGTATCTGAACCTCGGCCTGCTCCACCCCCTGGAAGTGATTCGAGTCCTGGAGCAGGCCGGACGCGACCGTGCCGTGCCGCTGGCCTGTCTGGAGGGGGTCATCCGCCAGATCCTGGGGTGGCGGGAGTACACCCATGGCCTCTACCACTGGTTCGGCCCCGCCTACGGCGAGAGCAATCAGCTCGAGGC
>JBEIQU010000262.1:0-2632 GCA_040376355.1 Prochloraceae cyanobacterium
CCGCCAGGATCAGGCAATCGAAGCCACCGGCGTCGAGTTTCTCGAGCCGGGTGATCACATTGCCCCGCACGTCCTTGAAGGTGAGGTGCGGGAAGTGATGGCGCAGCTGCGCCAGGCGACGCAGGGAGCTGGTGCCCACCACGGCACCCTCCGGCAAGGTGGCCAGGGTCTTGTCCTGGTGCTTGGCATGCACCACCAGGGCATCAGCGGGATCCTCCCGCTCGGTGATGCAGCCCAGCATCAGCCCCTCGGGCAGGTTGGTGGGCAGGTCCTTGAGGCTGTGGACGGCAATGTCGGCCTGGTCCACCAGCATCTGGGCCTCGAGCTCCTTGGTGAACAGGCCCTTGTCGCCGATCTTGGCCAGGGCCACATCCAGAATCTTGTCCCCTTGGGTGGCCATGGCCTCGATGCTGATCTCCAGGCCGGGGTGGGCCTGGGCCAGCTCATCGCGCACCCAGTGGGTCTGCACCATGGCCAGCTGGCTGCGGCGGGAGGCAATGCGCAGTTGGGAAGCGGCCATCGGGAAGCTGAGGGGGCAGCGCAGGCCGCCGGAATACAGCCGCCCAGCCTAAGGATCCGTCTGCCCGGCTCGGATCCGCTCGGCGAACTCGTGATCAGCCGTCGCTTTGGCCGAAGAACGTCAGCGGCAGGGGGCCCCAGGTGTCCCCCGCCTCGGGCGTCACGGCGCTGTGGCCGGTGATCAACAGGCCTTCCCCTAGCCCCCCTTCCCGGCGCACCAGGAAGCGGCCGTTGTTCTGATTGCCCTTGAGGAACACGGGACCCTCGATGCTGGCGAGGGCTTCACCGGAGGGGTCCAGCTCCAGGGGGTCCCACCCCAGGGCCCGCTCGCAGGCGCGCAGGGCCGCCACCGCCGCCGCCGCCGAGGGGGCCATCACGCCGATGGTGAACCAGTCGCAGGGGTCCATGGCCACCCGCAGCTGCTCCCGCAGGGCCCCCTGCTCGGAACCGTTGAGCGGCGGAGCACTGCGCAGACCACAGAGGGCCTTGAGGGAGGTGAGGCCGTCAGCCATTGGACAGTCAGAGGAGAACAGACCCGCGGCGCCGCCGATCCGCCCGTGAGTCTGCCTGGCCCCCTAGGGGGTGTTCCAGACGAAGCGGCTGCTGGCGGCGTAGTTCCAGACGAAGACCACCAGGATTCCCGCCAGCTGGGCCCAGAAGGGATCGCGGGCCACAAAGCTGTAGAAGGCCGAAGCCAGGCCCACATTGGCCAGCACCGGCAGCGACGCCACCAACAAAAACTTCAGCAAGCCCTGCAGCAGGGCCAGGCCCTGGAGCCGCTGGAAGCGGAAGGTGAGCGCATTGTTGATCAGGTAATTGGAGCTGGCGGCGGTCACCACCGCCAGCGGCAGGGCCCGTTCGAACCCCAGGCCCGCCAGCTGCATCAGCAGCTGGGTGGAGGCCAGCTGCACCAGCACACCACTGGCACCCACCAGGGCAAAGCTGATGGCCCGCCGGGGTAGCAGCCTCAGGCTGAGGCTGTGGAGGATGGAGATCAGGAAGTCCCAGAAGATCGCCAGATCGAGCTTGGAGCTGCCGTAGCTGCGGGGCTGGAACTGCAGCGGCACTTCGGCGGTGCGCAGGCGACCGCGGCTCACCGCCAGCAGTTCAAACAGAAACTTGAAGCCGTTCACATCCACGGCCCGGATCAACGGCAGCAACGGATCCAGCCGCAGAGCGAAGAAGCCGCTCATCAGATCAGTGAGCTGGCCATAGGCAGCAGGCAAGCTGAAGCGGGCCCAGGCGTTGGCCCAGGTGGAACCGGTCTCGCGACGGTCGCTCAGCCCCTGGATGCTGGCCTCCGCATGGAAGCGGCTGCCGATCACCAGATCCAGGTCACCCTGCAGCAGCGTCTCGATCGCCCGCTGCACCGTGGCGGGTTCATGCTGCCCATCGCTGTCCATCACCACCGCCAGATCACCGGTGGCATCCAGCAGCCCCTCCTTGATGGCGCTGGCCAGGCCGGATCGCCCCACCCGGCGCACCAGCCGCAGCCGCGGTTCGCCATGGGCCAATTGCCGCACCAGCTCGGCGGTGCCGTCGGTGGAGTCGTCGTCCACCACCAGGATTTCCAGATCGAACCGCTGCTGCAGCGGCAGCAGCTGGGCCAACAGCGGCTCGATGTTGCCCCGCTCGTTGTAGGTGGGCAACACGATCGAAACCCGCGGGGCCATGGCAGCGCTCACAACAAAGCCGGCGGGGACACCGCCGGCGGCAGAACCGGGTCTCCGGTTTACTTGATGTACTCCTTGAGCACCCCGTTGCGGTTGGGGTGGCGCAGCTTGCGCAGGGCCTTGGCCTCGATCTGGCGGATGCGCTCGCGGGTCACATCAAAGATCTGACCGATTTCCTCGAGGGTCTTCATGCGGCCGTCATCGAGGCCGTAACGGAGCCGCAGCACATCCCGCTCCCGGGGGCTGAGGGTGGCCAGCACCCCCTCCAGATCTTCGCGGAGCAGGTTCTTGGCCACGTCCTGCTCAGGGTTTTCGATATCGGCTTCGATGAAGTCACCGAGACGGGAGTCCTCCTCCTTACCGATCGGCGTCTCCAGGGAGATGGGCAGCTGGGCGCTCTTGGCGATGAAGCGCAGCTTCTCGATGGTCATCTCCATCGA
>JBEIQU010000136.1:0-4990 GCA_040376355.1 Prochloraceae cyanobacterium
CGGTTCACGTCCGGGTCACCGCCCGCCGCCCGAAAACTCTGCTGGCAGGCGGCCCCGAACCGGGCGATGGCGTGGCCGTGGGGATGCAGGCCGAAGCTGTCCCAGTGCCCGTATTCGTGCACCAGCAGTTGACCCCCGGGGATAATCACCTGCTCCAGCCCCTGCAGCCACGGTTCTAGGTCTGGCAAAAACATCGCCAGCCAGCGGCACCAGGCGCGATCGAAGCCGGCTTCAGGTTGGTCGCGGGGCCCCCGGGGCCAGGGATCCCTCAGCAGATCGTGCTGGCGCAGCTCCAGCTGGCTCAGCCCGGCGGCCGCCGCCAGCTCCTGGCCGCAGGCCACGTAGATAGGGCTGCGCTCCAGGGCCAGCACCCGCCCCTGAGCCCCCACCAGCTTGGCCAGATCCAGCGCGGCGAAGCCAGGGCCGGCCCCCAGGTCGAGCACCCGTTGGCCCGCCGCGAAGCCCCCGCGTTCCCACGCGGTCTGGCAGAGGGGCCGCCAGAGGTCGTGCTGCACGCGCAGCCGTTCCAGCTCCTGGTGATGGGTGCCGAGGATGTAGTCGGCCCCCATCGGCGCGGCTCAGTCTTCGGGGAACAGCAGGGTCGCCAGTTCGTCGGGGTCCACGTCGTAGACGCGGGCCAGGCTGGTTTCGATCGCGGCGGTCACCTCGCCGGGCAGAAAGCGCATGGCGCTGAGGGCGTCATCGGCGATCTCATCGGTGAGCAGCTTGTCGCCCCCGAGCTTTTCGTCGTTGATCACCGCCATCACCCAGCTCTGGTAGGCGTAGACCAGATCCGAGAACTCCAGATCGGGGTCGTTGAAATCCAGGGCCATGGCGTCGGGTGCCGTGTCTCCCAGCAGTCTGCCGGCTGGTGGGGAGGATGGTGTCCATGACAACGGCATCCCCTGATCCCCTGGCCCTGCAGGCCACCCTGGTGGACTTCGCCCTGGCGGAGCTGGTGCGCCAGCACCGGCTGAGCTTTCAACCCCTGTGGAGCGCTGAAAGCTGGGCCAAGTTGCTGATCTGGCTGGCGCTCAACTGCGGCTGCAGCGGCGATGAGGCCGGCCTCAAAACCTTTGCGGCGGCCCTTGGCCCTGCCCAGTCCGCCCGCATGCGCCGGTTGTTTTTTGAGCGGGAACTGGCTGACCTGGAGCTGCAGCTGATGGCGGATCCAGCCGAGCACCAGGTGTTGGTGCTGCCCCAGGGGCCTGCCGATGCGTTGCTGCAGCCCGACCACATCGCCAAAGCTCTGGATCGCGCTGGGCTGACGGAGCGGGTGGTGGCCGACTGCAGCCGCTGGCAGCGCCTCGATGCCCTGGTGGCGATCCCCTGGCGGGAGGCGGCCCCATGCAGCTGATCGCCCACTACCGCAACGGCGGCTTTGAGGCCCTGGCCGATGGGGTGATGGCCTTCTTTGAGCGCCGTCCAGACCTGCAGCGCCCCGGGGTGGCCTTTGGCCCCGGTGGCGGAGAACCCGCCAAGCTCTCCACCGACATCAGCCTGGTGGCGATCGATCGCTCCGACCCGGAAGCCTTTGCCCTGGCGGAGGTGATCCTGCGCGGCGTGTCAGCGGCCTTGGAGCAGTACCTCAAGGAGCGGCCCCTGTTCCGCGACTGCTGCCCCGACCGGGAGCTGTTTGTGAATCCGATCTTCAACCTGCAGCGCTACGCCCCCGGGGAGGGCTTCAAGCGCTGGCACTGCGACTGGACCATCAGTGACGAGGCCACCGAGCCGGTGCACCGCGTGCTGGCCTGGATCCTCTACTGCGACACGGTGCCGGAGGCCGGCACGGAGTTCCACTGGCAGCAGCACCACGAGGAGGCGGAGCGCGGCAAGCTCGTGATTTTTCCTGCCGGCCCTTCCCACATCCACCGGGGACGGGTCAGCCACGACCACAGCAAGACCATCGCCACCGGCTGGATCAATGCCGGCAGCCGCGAGGGGTATCTGCGGCGGCTGGCCGCGGGGTAGGGCTGGCTTAGTGGCCAGTGTTGGGGGTCTGCCGTTCCGGCGGCCACACCATCGAGTACTCCACCTGCTGCGGGAAGGGGATCTCGATGTTGTGCTGTTTGAAGGCCGTCCAGATCGCCTGGTTGACCTCACTGCAGATGCCCACGTTGTCCATCGGGTTGGCGATCCAGAAGCGCAGGGCGTAGTTGATGGCGGAATCGCCGTAGCTGAGTAGTAGGCCCTTGGGGGCGGGCTGGCGCAGCACCCGGGGCACCTCCAGGGCGGTGGCCTCCAGCAGGGCGATCACCTCGGCAGGGTCGTGGTGGTAGGCCGCCCCCACGCTCACTTGGCTGCGGCGCATGCGGTCGCTGGCGGTGTAGGTGGTGGCGGCTTCGGTGAAGAAGGTCTGGTTGGGGATCAGCAGCTCGGCGTTGTCGCGGTCGCGCCAGAGCAGGGTGGCCCGCAGCCCCAGCTTGCGCACCTCGCAGGGGTCGCCATCGATCATCAGCACTTCGCCGGGGCGCACGGACCCCTCGAACAGCAGCCACAGGCCGCTGACGAAGTTGGAGAACACCTCCTTAATGCCGAACCCCAGGCCCACCGACAGGCCGCCGGCGATGGCTAGCAGGGCGGTGCCGTTGAAGCCCACATGGAAGGCCACCGCCAGGATGCCAATGCCGACCACGGCGTAGCGCAGGATCAGCTCAAGGGCCTTGCGGCTGCCCTCGCTGATCCCCAGAAAGCGATGGGCCAGCCAGGCCAGGGCCGCGGCCGGGGGGGCTGACCCCAACAACAGCAGATAGATCACCAACAGGGCGGTGGAGACCGTGCCCAAGTCGATAGAGGTGTTGAACATCTGGCCCACCTGGATCACCGCCAGGTCGCTGATGCTGTCGAGCTTGTCGACCAGCACCAGAGCGGCCCCCAGCAGATACATCGGCCGCAGCAACCGGCTGAGCAGTTGATGCACCCGTTCCTTGGGCAGCCAGTGATCCAGCTGCAGCTCCAGGAGCCCCAGCAGATTCCAGCCCAACCAGAAGACCCCCAGGAGCCGCAGCAGCCCGAAGGATTGCTGCGCAAGGGCCAGCAGCAGACTCAGCAACATGGCCAGGCCGGGGCCGCTGAAGGCCAACAGCACGTTGCGCCAGCGGCGCCGTAGCCCCGCCGCTGCGATCCGGGGCCGCAGCAGCCGGCGCATCAGCACCAGGGCCGCGCCAAAGGCCAACAGTTGCAGCAGCACCTCGCTGCGTTCCAGATACCCCAGCCAGCCCAGAATTTCGCGGATCAGATCCCTCATGGCTGCCTCCGCAGGATGGTGATCAGCTGCTGCGTGGCCAGCTTCGGCTCCACCAGGCCGAACAGCACCGGCACGATGACCTCGTTCTGCAGGGCGGCGAGCCGGGGATCCTCCTGATGGATGTCGGCCATCAGGTGGTCCATGCTCAGGGCCTGTTGGCGCGATGTCACCATCGCCTGCAGCACGCTGGAGCTCTGCACCGGCACGCTCACCCGGGGGTTGGCGGGCAGGAAGCTCAGGTTGTCCAGGGTTAAGGCCCGCTGCACCAGGGGGGCCACGGTGAAGCGGATCATCTCCAGGCTCATCTCACGCTGCGCTGCGCTGGAGTTGCGCCCCAGGGCCAGCACCCGCAGACGGTTCACCGGGCTGGCGGGATGGGCGGCCCCATTGGGCAGCGCGCTGACCCCCAAGTGGGGGCCCAGCTTGCGGCGCATCAGCTCGAGATCGCCACTGTTGCAGCTCACCCACGCCAGTCCGCCTGAGCTGAGGCTGCGGCGCAGGGCGCTCTGGTTGGGCATGAACGTCACCCGCTGCTGATCGCTGGCCTGCTGCAGCCAGGTCAACCAAGTGCGGATTTGAGCCCGCTCGAGTGGGTTGGGTTGCTGCCCCAACGCCGCCTGCGTCAGGCCGGGGATGGCGCCAAAGCCCCCGGCGGTCCAGAGCAGTTGGCGCAGGTCGATCGCTAGACCCACCTGCACCCCGGCGGCACTGGACTCCAGCAGGCCGCTGAGGCTGGTGGGCGGCGCCGGCAGCCGGCGCCGGTCGTAGCAGGCCAGTTGGGGGAACAGCGCCATGGGCTGTGCCGCCACTTGACCGCGGCGGTTGCGGAGCCGCTGCAGCAGCGTCGGACTGCTGGCATCTCGCAGCTGGGGATCGTCCGGGATGGGGTCCGTCAGCCCCACCCGCAGCAGGGTGTTGGCGCTGTCGGCCCCGGTGACAATCAAATCAGGGCCCAAGCCCGCCCGATCGCGCAATTGCAGCCTCTGACGCAGCTGGCTCTCCGGGTAGAGCGACAGCTGCATCAGCACGTTGGGGTGAACCCGCCGAAAGTCCTTCACCAGTTGGTAAAAGCGCTGGCGAAACAACACCGCGTTTTCGCTGGTGACGCCGGATTCGTCCGGAACGGCGATGGCCACGTAGAGCATCACCGGCAGCTCGCGGCGGGCCGGCAGGCAACCTCCCAGTAGGGCCGCCAGGGCCATGGCGGGCACGAGCCCGTGGATCGGCAGCTGCCGTTTCAGCAGACCAGGCAGGCCCACGCCGCGCCCCAGCTGGGTTGATCATCCCCCAGCCCAGGGCCTTTTGCGAGCATGGCCGGATTGCCTGTCATCCCCCGCCGTGTCCGAGGCCGTGACCGCCGACACTCACCGCCCTGCCGCTGCTGAAGCGGCCCTGCCCAAGACCTACGACCCGGTGGGCACCGAGGCGCGCTGGCAACGGGCCTGGGAGCAGAGCGGTGCCTTCCATCCGGATCCGGCGGCGCTGGGAGAACCCTTCTCCGTGGTGATCCCGCCGCCAAACGTGACCGGCAGCCTGCACATGGGCCATGCCTTCAACACGGCCCTGATCGACACGATCGTGCGCTTCCAGCGCTTGCAGGGCAAGAACGTGCTCTGCCTGCCCGGCACTGACCACGCCTCGATTGCCGTGCAGACCATCCTTGAGAAGCAGCTGAAGGCGGAGGGGCTGCGCAAGGAAGACCTGGGCCGTGAGGCGTTTCTGGAGAAGGCCTGGGCCTGGAAG
>JBEIQU010000206.1:0-3676 GCA_040376355.1 Prochloraceae cyanobacterium
AGCGGTCTCCTTGGTGGCCTTGGCCTTGCTGGCGGTCTTGGCGGCAGCCTTGGTCTTGCCCTTGGCCACGCTGAGGGGCTCCCCGGAGGCCGCAGCCACCATCAGGATTTCGGGGGCAGCCGCGGCCTCAGCCTCCTTGGGCTTGGTCTTGGCCGTTTTGGCCCCGCCGGCTTTGGTGCCGCTGGTTTTCACGGCAACGCTCTTCTCAGCTGTTTTGGCGGCGGCAGGGCTCATCGGATTCGCTACGGACAGGGGGATGGTCAGAACGGACAGACGGGAACTGGACTGAATCTGGGGAGGATCTGGGCAGGATCACAACAGGCCCAGGACTCGGCCCGCACGGGGCTACGGGAGCCGGTGCTGGGCATGGAGCAGGTCCAGGGAGCCCAGGAATGCCCAGGGATACCCAGAGTCTTCAGTGGGTCGAACCAACCGAATCTGACCAGCGGTGGTCAGGGAAGGGAGCGGAAGCGAAGGAGCAACCCCTCACCACCATCAGGTTCGACAACAGCTGACATGGACTGGACTGGTGACCGGCTGGACACGGACGGGCTGGACACGGACTGGCTGGACACGGACTGGCTCAGAACCGAATTCAGAACTGGATTCAGCGCAGAGACTGAAGCCAGCGGAAAACTGAACGCAGAAAGAACTGAACGCAGGAGATTCGTGGGCAGCTGGGCCGGGATATCCCGGAAAGATCAAGACGAATGGGCTGTGTCGGTGGGCCTCAGGCCCGGGCAACGCTGTCAGGGGTGTTCACAGATCGGGGGCCTAGGGGTCGCCTGGCCGGCATCGAATCTTCCCTCTGGACGGAACTTTGCCTGGTTCCGACTACAGCACATGGCTGCTCAACAGACTCATCCTAAGAAACGCCCGTGAGCTTCGCAAGGTTGAGCCCCAACCCATCGGCACGAGCGGCGGCCCCCTGGGTGCAGGTGTGGCTGGAGGCGGGACGCGAGGGGCAGGTGTTCACCTATGCCAACCCCCAAGGCCTGGAGCTGGGCTGCGGCGACCTGGTGCAGCTGCAACTGCGCGGACGTCGCCATTGCGGACTGGTGGTGGAGCTGCTGCAGGAGCGCCCCGCCGCCCTGGGGGATCGCAGGGCCTCGGCGATCGAAGGGCTGCAGCAGCCGGCGGCAGTGGATCCCCACTGGCAGCAGCTGATCGAGGCGGTGGCGCACGACTGCCGCACCACGCCCTTCCGCGCCCTCAAGGCCGCCTTGCCCCCCGGTTGGCTGGGGCAGCAGCGGCAACGCCGGGCCAGTGGTGCCCAGCGCCAGGCCTGGCTGGAGCTGATGCCCGAAGCCGAGCCGGCCGATCAGCCCCCTGAGCCGCCCACCCAGCGGCAGGCCCAGCTGCTGGACACCCTGCAGCGCCAGGGCGGATCCGGTTGGCAGCGGGAGCTGCTGGCGGAGGCGGGCGTCAGCCGCGCGGTGGTGGATGGGCTGGTGCGGCGGCAGCGGCTGCGCCGCGAGCTGCGGCCCCGCAGCCCCGATGACCCGTCGGGCCCGCTGGAGACGCCGCAGCAACTCACCGGGGATCAGGCCAAGGCCCTCGCGGCGATCGAGGCAGCCCCCCCGGGTCAGCAGCTGCTGCTCTGGGGCGTCACCGGCGCCGGCAAAACCGAGGTGTATCTGCAGGCGGCGGCGACCTGCCTGCGCCAGGGCCAGTCCGTGCTGCTGCTCACCCCGGAGATCGGCCTGATTCCGCAGCTGCTGGATCGCTGCCGGCGGCGCTTCGGCGCCGCGGTGGCGGAATACCACTCCGGCTGCAGCGAGGGGCAGCGGATCGCCACCTGGCGGCGCTGCCTGGCGGCGGCCGGCGACGAACAGCCCCCGCTGCTGGTGGTGGGCACGCGCTCGGCGGTGTTCCTGCCGATGCCGCGGCTGGGCCTGCTGGTGCTGGATGAGGAGCACGACCGCTCCTACAAGCAGGACAGCCCGATGCCCTGCTACCACGCCCGGGACGTGGCCAAGCTGCGGGCACAGCTCAGCGGCTGCCGGCTGCTGCTGGGCAGCGCCACCCCCAGCCTGGAGAGCTGGTTGCAGTGTCAGGGGCAACCCGGCGGAGCCACCCTGCTGCAGCTGCCGCGCCGCATCGCCGATCGCCCCCTGCCGCCGGTGCACCTGGTGGACATGCGGCAGGAACTGGCGGACGGCCACCGCCGCCTGGTGAGCCGCCCGTTGATGGAGCGACTGGAGGCCCTGGCCGGCAGCGGCAACCAGGCGGTGGTGCTGGTGCCGAGACGGGGCTACAGCAGCTTCCTCAGCTGCCGCAGCTGCGGCGAGGTGGTGCAGTGCCCCCACTGCGATGTGGCCCTGACCGTGCACCGGCAACGGGATCGGGCCTGGCTGCGCTGCCACTGGTGCGACCACCGGGCCGAGATCAGCAGCCAGTGCGGCCAGTGCGGCTCCACCGCCTTCAAGCCGTTCGGCGCCGGCACCCAGCAGGTGCTGGAGCACCTCGAGCAGGAGCTGGAGGGCCTGCGGCTGCTGCGCTTCGACCGCGACACCACCCGCGGCCGCGATGGCCATCGCCTACTGCTGGAGCGGTTTGCCGCCGGCGAAGCGGATGTGCTCGTGGGCACGCAGATGCTGGCCAAGGGCATGGACCTGCCGCAGGTCACCCTGGCGGCGGTGCTGGCGGCCGATGGCCTGCTGCATCGCCCCGATCTGCGCTCCGCTGAGGAGAGCCTGCAGCTGCTGCTGCAGCTGGCGGGGCGGGCCGGACGTGGCGATCGCCCGGGCCAGGTGCTGGTGCAGACCTACAGCCCCGAACACCGGGTGATCCGCCACCTGGTGGATGGCCGCTACGAGGCCTTCCTGCGGGAGGAGCTGGAACAGCGGCGCTCCGCCGGGCTCGTGCCCTTCAGCCGGGCCTGCCTGCTGCGGCTGGCGGGGCCCTCCGCCAGCCGCACCGCCACGGCCGCTGCCAGCCTGGCGGAACGGATCCGCGAGCACAGCGATCGGCAGGGGTGGCTGATCATTGGCCCTGCGCCGGCGCCGGTGGCACGGGTGGCGGGCAACAGCCGCTGGCAGCTGCTGCTGCACGGCCCGGCCGGTTCGGAGCTGCCGCTGCCGGTGGAAACGGACCTGCGCCAACAGCTGCCGCGGGATGTGTCCCTGGCCATCGACCCGGATCCGCTGGAGCTGTAGGCCCTCCCCTAGGCGGGCAGCTGCGGCAAGCCGAAGCCCGCCGCCAGCCGCAGCCGCTGCAGCAGGCTCACCAAGCCCAGCAGCAGGGCCACCCCCACGGCCCCCAGCCCCAGCCGGCTCCAGCGCCAGCAGAAGAGTTCCAGCCGATTGAGGGCACCGGGCTGCAGTGGCCAGCGCAGGGCGGCCTCCCCATCAGCCGGCCGCTGCACTGGCTGGGCCGCCAACGGCTCAGCCAGCCGCAGGGCCTGGGGCCGCATCGGCTCCAAGGTCACGGCCAGGGTGAGCCCAGGCAGGGGCTCCAGCGCGCGCAGGTCCACCTCCAGCTCGACCCGCTGGCGCACCCCCACCAGCCAGTTGCGTTCGTGGATCTGCAGCTGCGGTTGGGGCACGTCCACCGCCGCCAGCTCCGCCCCCCGGGCCACCGTGCTGGCCAGCAGCTCCAGGGCCTGCCGGGCCGGCAGGCTGGGGGCCCGCAGCAGCAGCCGGCCGTGGTCCTGACGGATGCGGAAGGGGCTGCC